>JAIOTD010000034.1 GCA_021107205.1 archaeon
AGTAAATTCTCTTAAAATATAAACTAATATTAACAATCCTAAAACATATCCAATTAAAATATAAAATCCGGTACCTAAAGCAGCCAAACATTGATCAAATAATAGTGTCTCCTTCAATACCAACTCCCCCATAACAAATGGATTATAACTGGCTATAGCTTTAATAGCAGCTGGTAATGTTTCTAAAGGCAAAATTGTATTAGAAAAAAATAACAAAATACAAGCCAAAGCAACAGCACCTAAATTAGCAGTTTCTCCTGATTTAAATATATAACCTAATAACATTCCCAATAAAATAAATACACTAGCTAAAACTAAAATAACAACAGCAACATTAGTAAATATATTCTCAATAATTAATTTATCACTACCTAAAAAAGCTATAACAACAAATATAATTATAACTTGGAACAAAACAATAATCAAACTAGATAAATAATTACCAAAAATAAATAAACTTCCATGAGTAGGACTAATAAAATTCCTAAAGTAAGCTTTTGATACTCTTTCTTGAACAATGTAAGTCATTCCTAAAAATATTCCTGAAAACAATAAAACAACAATCATCATAGTAGGAAATACATTACTCAAATGAGTCTTCTCTCCAACAATAGGTTTTATTTCAGTAGAAACAGGACTTACAATTTTCCTAACATCTTTAACTTCTATGGCATCAATATTATCTTTAATCTCAATTATAGTGCTACTCAAGCTATCTAATTCAGAACTCCCAGAATCCAATCCTGATTTAATTCTAGATAAATCACTAACAGCAGCATTTTTAATTGTACTTATATCTCCAATTTTATCATCAAATTCTTCAACTAAATCTTGATAATCATCAATAAGATCTCCCGGATCTCCTGTCAAATTTAAATCACTTGCTCTTTCTTCTAAATCAGAAACATTATCATCAAAACTTAAATTAAGATTATCTAATTTATCTGATAAATCATTAACAACAGTTTCAGTGCTAGTTAAACTAGTTTTTATCTCAACTATTTTATCTGTCTTACCTTCAAGTTTTTGTTGGGTACTATCTAAAGTTCCTAAAAGGGTATTAGTCAATGCAGTACTTAATTCTGAACTTTTAGTAGATATTTTATCAGAAACGCTATCTAAAACAATCCAAACTAAATTTACTCTAGATTTATCAACATAAAATAAAACATTATCTTCTGATTGAATATTTAATTCAGCAGGAAAAATAGCACAAACATGCAAATCACCTGATTTTATACTATTCATACAAGCTTCTTCACTATCTAATTTAATAACTTTAAATGCATCATCTTCCAATTGAGTCAAAATACTATCACTTAATTCACTATAAGAACTTGAATAAGAACCAATTTTAATATCAAATAAAGAATTTGTAT
Source organism: archaeon (assembly GCA_021107205.1). Taxonomy (GTDB): domain Archaea; phylum Nanobdellota; class Nanobdellia; order SCGC-AAA011-G17; family GW2011-AR20; genus JAIOTD01. The sequence continues at coordinate 1,380 of JAIOTD010000034.1, forward strand.
TAAAACTCATACTAACTAATAACATTAAGACTAAAGGTCCTAATAAAACAATTAATGCTGAAGTTTTAGACCTCAATAATAACTTAAAGTTTTTTCTTAATATCTCGAATAGTTTCATTTTGTTTTTTAGTTATATCCTCAAATACTTCATTCAATGTAGGTTTGTCAACATCTACATCCATTAATTTCTCTTTTTTCTCTTTTAACAAACCCATAACAAAATCCAAAGTTTCTTCAGCTCTTGGAGTAAAAATAATAACTTTGTGACCTTTTTGAACAGCTTTCAAATCTTTTTTCTTTAATTCTTTAATAATCCAACCATAATTTCCAGAATAAGTTTCTAATTTAATTTCCATATTTCGGGAATACTTATATTTTAATTCGTTTACGGTTCCACTTTCTAAAATTTCTTTATCATGTAATATCGCTATTTTAGTACATAAAATTTCCATTTCATCTAATAAATGAGAAGTAATTAATATAGTCACGTTATTATTTTTATTTATTTTATGCAACAATTTTAAAATTTCTTTTCTTAAAAGAGGATCTAAATCTTCAGTGGGTTCGTCTAAAATTAAAACTTTAGGATCATGAACTAAACCACAAGCAATATCTAATCTTTTCTGCATTCCTTTTGATAAATTTCCACCAAGAACATTAAGTGTGTCAGATAAATCAAATTGTTCTAATAAAACAGGAATTTTTTCATCAATTTCATGTTTAGGCATACCATACATACTTCCAAAATATTCTAAATTTTCTTTAACAGTTAATTTAGGATAAAAACTTCCTTCTTGTGCTGTAAATCCAAATTCTTCATCTACATTTGCAATATTCTTTTTTACATCCCTTCCTTTATATGAAACAATGCCTTTCTCAGGTCTAAGAAATCCTACTAACAAATTTAACAATGTTGATTTTCCAGAACCAGATTTTCCTATAATTCCAAATATTTCACCTTCAGGAATTTCTAAGTTAACACCATCTAAAACAACCTTTTTACCAAAAATTTTTGTAATATCTTTAAATTCAATAAAAGGTGTAGGATCCATTAATAAAAATGTAACTTTATTTATTTTAAAACTAACGTGGTTACTCTTGAGTTGTATTCAAACGGACCTGATGGGATTCGAACCCACGACCTATTCCTTAGGAGGGAATCACTCTATCCAGGCTGAGCTACAGGTCCACAATATAAAAAGGTAAAAACTTTATTTAAAATTAACCATTAATTTTATAAATTTATTCTTGATTCTAATCTGAATATGTGGTTTATACTAGAATTACTAACAGGACTTGCTCTTTTTGTTTATGGAATGCATTTGATGACAACTTCTCTAAAATTACTCTCATTAAATAAAATAAAATATTTACTTAATAAGATTACATCTAATAGAATAAAATCCTTTTTTGTCGGAATAGGGATAACAAGTATTATTCAAAGTAGTAGTGCCACATCTGTTATTTTAATAGGATTCTTAAATGTAGGTATATTAACTTTAACAAGGGCTGTTCCCATAATTTTTGGTGCCAATATAGGTACAACAATTACTGCCCAAATAATAGCATTTAAATTAACTCAAGTAGCACCTTTCTTAATAATCTTTGGGCTATTATTTTTCTTC
>JAIOTD010000052.1 GCA_021107205.1 archaeon
AACGAAGGTTTAACTGGTATATGGGATTGTGAAGCAAATTGTCATATAGAAGAGGCTGATTTCGTTACTGATTTATCTAATTTTTGTAGAAGTTTGGGTGATTGTGGGATTCATTATAATGTTGAAGGAGAATTAACTGATGATGGTTTTAAAGGAGAAAGAGAGGAGGAAAGTGTAGGGGGAAGGGCAGGACAACCTGAAGATCCTTCAGTTTCAAGTTTTTCAGAATTTTCAATAGCTAATGAACCTATAGATGGTTCTTTATTTTGGTTATTTTATGTTGGAAGTTATATTAATTCAATAGGATTAACATCAACTAGCTATGATAGTAATTATAATAATTTAATGAATGCTGCATGGATAACATTAGGGTCTAGTTTAGTTGGAATAACAACAATAGCATTATTATCAGGAGCAGGCCTCTTTAGTGGTATTGGGGCGGTTTTTACTATAGGTACTGGAGGTTTTTTATCTATGTTCCCTGGAGGTGTTGCCATATTTAGTGGTCTTTCTTGGGTTGGCATTTTAGCTTCATTTTTAGTACCATTAGCAATATTAGGCGCAATTTGGATTGGATTAAATTTAATTTTCCCAGCAGAGGAAAAAGAAGTCATTTATACATATACTTGTGATTCCTGGGTTGCTCCTGACGGAGGAGAAGATTGTGATAAATGTAATGATTATACAACTTGTGATGAATATAAATGTAAATCTTTAGGCAAGGCTTGTGAATTAACTGATTTAGAATCTCCTGGAGAAACCCAAATTTGTGTTTGGTCAAATCCTGGTGATACTACACCCCCAATTTTATCACCCCTACCAATAGCTCCAACAACATTAAATAACTTAGAAGTTACACCTCCAAGTCCTCCACAAATAGGAGGTTACAAATTCAAAGAAATAATATCTCCTTACACCCCTTTAGAGATTGGAGTTAAAACAAATGAAAACGCATTATGTAAAATTGGAAATTCTCCAACCCAAACTTATGAAGAAATGAGAATAACATTATCAGGAATTAAACTAGAACATGAATTTACAATTCCTATAAGATATGGAGAAAATGAAAACGAAGACGTATCTATAAGTGGTGGAGGAGAATATACTTTCTATGTTAAATGTAAAGATGTAAATGGAAATACAAATTTAAATCCTTATTCAATAAGATTTGATGTGGAAGATGCTCCTGATAATACTCCAATAGAAATTCAAGATTATAGTATACAAAATGGAGCACAATTTCCTGTAGGTACAGAGTCTACATCATTAACATTATACTTAAATGAGCCTGCTTATCCAATAAGTGGCGGATGTAAATATTCTACCACATCAGACACAGCTTATGAAGATATGCAATATGATTTAATTTGTGGTACTAATAAAATTGATGATTTACATTATGGTTGTTCAGGAGATTTAGATTTACATTCTGGAGAAAATACATTTTACTTTAGATGTCAAGATTCAAGTGAGTTTAAAAATGTTAATTCACAAGCCCAACCAAGTGGGGGATTTGATTTAGAAGTAACAGATACTGCTTTAGCAATAACATCTTCAGAACCAAATGGAATAATTAAAGACCCTGAAGATATAAAATTAGAAATAACAACAAGTAGGGGAGCAGAAAATGGAATTGCAAATTGTTATTATAGCTTAAATGAAGAATTTTTTAGTCCTAATTATATTCAATTCCAAGAAACAGATTCAACTACACACGAACATCAATTACCTATTTTAGCTACAGATACAGAATACAATTATTATTCATGGTGTAGAGATATAGCAGGTAATGAAGATACTCAAGTAATTAATTTTAAAGTTGAAACTCCTGATATTGAAATAGAATCTATTTATCCTCAAAATGGTGCAACTTTGTATACAAATAAATTTGATTTAGAGATTATAACTGAAGGTGGGATATCTGAAGAAAAATTAAATTGTTATTATGATAATAGCATATTACCTAATAAAGAAGATTTAGGTTCTGATAGAATTAGACATACTAAAGAAAATATCCCTATAAGCTCAGGAACATATAATTATGATATAAGATGTACTGATAGATATAAAGAAGCGACTGAAGAAATAGAATTTAGTGTTAATGTAGAATCTAGTCCTATAATAACAAGAGTTTACACTCAAAGTGGAGATTTAATAATACATACAAATGTTGGATCAGAGTGTGTTTATCATGATTCAGATTCCAATTTTGACTTTGATGATCCAACAAGTGCAATGATATCATCAGATAATTTAATTCATGAAGCAAACTTAGGGAGTAATAATGTATTCTACATAATATGTAAACATTTACAAACAGACAGAGAGTCTCCCGTATATACAATTTACCCATAAATTTTTAAAACATAATTTCTTCTCTATTTTTATGAAAAAAGGGGTAATCATGCAACCAATTGCCTATGTTTTTATGATAATTGTAATAGCAATGATTTTACTTTTTGGAACTAAAATAATTACAGATTTAGAAAATACAAAACAACAAGGAATTTATGTACAATTTAAAACAGATTTTCAAAGTGCAATAAGTAATGTCTATACAAAAAATCTAGACACTACTATGATTTATTCTCAAACATCTTCACATAAACCTTTACAAGTGCCAAAAAGTGTCCAAAATGTTTGTTTCCGAGATGGAAATCGTCTAGATTTTGATCCTCCAGGAAAATTTAATGGATTTCCAACAGAACACTTAAGTTATACTAACGAACATAGCAATTGCATAATTGTTAGAAACAATAAATTCTCTTTTAAATTAGTCAATGAAATAGAAAACGGAGAAACAGTAGTTAAATTATACCCATCAACATGAAAGCTCAAATTCATTTTAATTGGATTTTTATTATGATTGCAGGAGCAATAATTATAATATTTTTTGCTTCTTTTGCAGTTAAATATAAAGATTTACAACAAGAAAAAACAGAAATTATATTTCTAAATAATTTAGACAATACTTTAACAAAATTACAAGCATCTCCTTTTTCAACAACAGCAGAAATAGAAATACCAATGGAAACAACAATTAATTGTAACTCGTTATCAATAAACAATCAAGTATTCATAGATTATATTTTATTTGGTCCTGAAAAAATAAAAGGAGATGTAATAGTTTGGTACTATCCATTTGAATTCCCTTACAAAATAACTAACTTTTACTTCATCATTCCAAAAAATCAAGATTATGAAATAGAATATAATTCTGAAACAGAAAACATAGTAAACAATATACTAGAACAAACACCATCAAACTTACAAAATCAGATTAGAAAAACACCAACGACAAATTCTGAAAAATATAAATGTCGAAAAGATAAAATTGAAGAAGAAATAATAAGAGTAACAGATATTTACATTAAAAAAGTTCAAACAATAAAAAATTCTAACTGTAATTATAATCTAATAACTAACAAACTAAATCAATTTAAACAAAGTCCTTGGAATCCTCAAATTGCTGATGAAATAGAAGAATATAACCATGACTTAGCGCAACAAGGTTGTCCAACATTATTTTAAAATGAATAAAAAAGCCTCAATTCAAATTCAAGAAACAATTCTAGTACTATTTATTTTCATGATAATTTTATCTATGGCTTTAGTTATTTTTTACAATGTTCAAAAATCTTCTGTAAACGATTTAAAATTAGAACTTCAACAACAAAATTTATACAATACATTAATAACATTATCTAAATCTCCAGATGCCCAATATACTCAATTAAACACAGAAAAAAATGCTATAGATACTTTAAAATTATTAGATTTCAATAAACAAGTTCCGAGAACTACAATTATAGTTAAACAAATACATCCTGATGAAGAAGATGAAATTTGTACAAAAAATAATTACCCAAATTGTAACACATATCAACTAACAACTTTTTCTTCAGATAATTTCGAAAACAATTTCATATTATCAATTCCAATATCACTTTATTTTCCTTTAGAAGACAAATACAAAGTAGGAGAAATAAGAGCAACATGGCACTATTAAGAAAAGGTCAGACAGAAATATTTGGATTAATTTTAATAGTTGTCATTGTAATAATTTTAGGAACCTTTGCTCTTAACATGTATTTAAACAAACAACCTTCTTCAATAAATGAAGATTATCTTAGAGTTTATGCCAATAATCTAAAAACTGCAATAATTCAAAATTCAATATGTGATATATCTATAAGAAAAGAAATAGAAAATTGTAATTCAGGATATACGCAATGTCTACATTCTTGTAGTGATTTAAATCAAGAAATTGGAAATATATTAAATAAAACAGTTGAAAAAAATTTAAATTATGAATTTTCATATAATACAGAAAATATAAAAATAGGGGAATGTATAGAAAAAATAACAAGTAATAATTTCGCAAATATTCAAGTAGTACTTTGCTACAAATAAAAAAGAGGTCAAAATATGCACATAACTCATTCACATGTAATTAAAACAATTTTTAAAAAAGAATTAAGAGAAATTTATATTGCTATAGCTTTAAAAACATTAGCTATGAGTATGATTGGAATTTTTATTCCTATTTATCTTATAGATGAATTGGGTTACCCTTTTGAACATATGTTATTTTTTTATTTAATATGGGTTATTACTAGTATAATTATGAGTCCTATTATAGCTAAGTTTTCTGCCAAATACGGAGTAAAACATAGTATTTTTGTAAGTGCTCCTTTATTCATAATTTTTATTGCGTTACTTGAATCTCTAAAATTCAATATAGTGTCCCCATGGATTGTGGCTATTTTCTTTGCATTTCCATTTCTTTTCTTCTGGATAGGTTTACATATTGATTTTGCTAAATTTAGTGATAAAAAAATAAGAACTAAGGAAGTTAGTGTATTTCATTTCTTAATGTTTTTAAGTATAATTATAGGTCCTATTCTAGGGGGTTTAATTATCAATTATTTTAATTTCTTGATTCTTTTCTTAGTTTCTAGCTTATTATTTATAGCAAGTGTAGTTCCATTACTATTTTCTAAAGATATTCATGAACCAACTAAATTTTCTTTTAAATATATTTTTAAAAAAGAACACTTCAAAGATTTAATGATTTTTATTTCCTTAGGAATAAAACATATAACAGAAATAGTATTTCTTCCTGTTTTTATATTTTTAATTTTAAAACAATATTTACTATTAGGGGCAGTATACACAATATCAAATATCATACCTGCAATAGCAACACTAATAATGGGAAAATATGGTGGAAAAGATAGAAAGAAATTAATTAAAATTGGTGCTGTTTTAAATATGATATCTTGGTTTTTAGTTAGCTTTATTAAAACAGCATTCCAAACTTTTTTTGTAGTTACTTTATTAGGAACTTCCTTAACCATAATGAGTGTTCCTCATAATTCTTTAGTTTACGAAAAAGCAGCTAAAAAAAACACATCAGAATATATTGTTTTCAGGGAAATTTCCATTTCATTAGGTAGGGGAATTGGTTTGGTTATTTTACTTATAACATCTAATTTCATATACAATTTTGCTTTGGCAGGAATCTCTAATTTAAGCTTCTTATTCTTGCTTTAGACTCTAGGCTTTGTGTAGAAAGTAATTAAAAACAGCGACTTTATACACAGAATTATTCTTTTTCTTTCTTTCTTTTTGTTCGCCTGCCAATCCCTTTTTTATCATAGTTTTCAAAAGCCATCTTTACAAATTCTTCTTCTGAAAAATCGGGTATGTGTGCTGTCTTTTGTAGACAATGAGGACAATAGAACATGTAGCACTCCCTCCCATCTTCATTTTTTAGTGTTTTCATATAAACCCAAACATGGTTTTTACATATAGGTATCTGTTTCCCGGTATCCATGTCAGTTGTCATTTTCCTTCACTCAATTCCATATTCTTTAGGTTTATCTCCTGAAACATCAAAAACCTTAATTCCTGCTTTTTTATATCTCTCCCAACCATCAATTTTATTATCTAATTTTTTATGTTCTTCTCTTGTAACTATACATGCTTGAAGATTATCTAAAATTTTCTTTATTTCTTCAATTGATTTTGCAGATTCTAATTTCTCTTTACTTTTTTTACGAGTCATAACATGTTCATGATGTAATTGTTTAACATCTTTAACTCCTAAAGCCCCTTCAGAACGATATTTAGTATTATATTTTCCATTAATTTCAGTAATCTTCCAAATCAAAATATCAAATAACTCTTTTTTTAACTTTGAATTTATTTCCAATTTCCATATTGCTTCTGCTGTTTTATAAATATCTTCTAATTTATTCATCTTTAATCCTCTCACACCATTCACACCCTTTATCAGGGCATTCAGAATTTAATAATTTTATTGCATTTACAAATATACTTTCAGCATTACCAACATCTACTTTCATCTTAACTAATTCAGTATCAAAAATAACTTCCCCCGTTTTGGTAACTTCTTTAGGAACGTAAAACAACAAGAAAGCATAATCCTCTGTTTCATAATCATTCTTTCTTAATAAGAAATTATAGAAATCTAATTGATTCTGATAATGATCTGCTGTATCTTCTTTTAATGCATATCCTCTTGTTTTGTAATCAAGAACAATAAGTTTCTTTCCTTTTACTAAAATATTATCTACAGCTCCATGTAAATTATTTCCTTCCTCATCAGTCCATGAAATTCCTTTAAAATTACTCTGCCATATCTTTAATAGTTCTTTATCATCAAATAGTTTCATACTTTCACAATGTCCATTCTCACATATCTCTGGAGGCAGTTTTCCTTTCTCCATGAACCTGTCAAAATGTATTTTCAGAATTTTATCCATTCCAGAAGGAAGACTTGGAAATATTCCTGCAGGTCTTTTCCATACTTTATGTTGAGTCAACCAGAAACATCTGGGACATTCCCCCATTAAATTCAATGATGATGGTGATAATTTGTATGTCATTTTATTTTAATCTCCAAACGCTTTTTGGTGTCTTGTATTTTTATTTTATTCTACAAATTTAACTTTTTGTCTTGAATCTACTAATTTAATTCCATTTCTTTTTAATAATACTTTAAGTTTTGGAATTATTTCTTCAAGACTATTAAACATAATAGAATCTAAATCTAATTTTCTGTGGGTATTTTTTGGAATTGTTAAAACTCCTGAATCCCAAGAAGTTTTATCATCTACGTCTTTATCTTTTGGTAAATTGTTTGTCCAAAATTTTATACTAATTTTAATCATATTGTAACCCCAAGGCAATTTTGTTTTCATCTTATTTTACCTCCAATATTGTTTATTAACTTATTTTCTAATATTACTATGTAATATTGATGTATAATATTATATATAAATGTTTTGGTACTGGATTTCTAATCAATAGGTTTATAAACTTATTTAGTCCTTATTTAATCCATATTTAATCCATAATTAAACCTTATTTAGTCCAAATGGCAGATAAACAAAAAAAGAAAAAATCAGCACCAGAAATTAGATTTACTATAACAAAAAAATTAGATATTATTTTAAAAGAATTATCTAATAAATATGGTGTGGATAAATCTGACTATGTTAGAAGTTTAATTCTGAATGATTTAAGGAGTAAAGAGAGAACTAAAAATGTTTAATGAAATTCAAAAAAATCTTTATGGTAAATCTATAAAAACAAGAAAAGGCAAATTACCACGTCCAAGAAAAACGGAAGTTAATGCTTACATTTACATAAGAGATGAATTAAGAAATCTTGGATGGAATACAAGAAATCCAGAAAGAGATGCAGATGGGCAGATGTATACTCAAAATGAATGTCTTGAAAATGAAGAAATACAAAAATATCTCGAACAGAAACAACCAGAGGCTGTAATTAAAGTTACAGATACTAAATTTTGGGTTATTGAAAGTAAAAAAGAACAAAAACAAATAGATCAAGCATTAGAAGAAGCAAGAGATTATTATGCAAAAGAGATTAACAAAAGTAAAATTATCAAGGCAGTTTTTGTTTCTGGTATTGCAGGTAATGATTATGATGGTTATGTAATAAAAACAGAATATTTTGACGGTAAAAATTTTAAACCTATAACAATAAATAAAAAAGAAATCTCTGGTTTGTTAATTCCTGAAGAAGTTAATTTAGTAATTCAAAATAATAATCCAAATATAGAGGAATTATCTTTTGATAAAAAATATCAAAGATTATTTTTACAAAAGGCACAGAAAGTAAATGCAATACTTCATAAAGGTGCAATAACTCATCAAAAAAGAGCAAGTGTTCTGGCTTCTTTATTACTTTCTTTACTTGATGAAAATCCTTTAAATGTAGATTTATCAAGAACTCCATCAGTATTAATAAAAGAAATTAATGCAAGAGTTGAACACATTTTAGAAGAACAGGAGAAACCCGAATTTTATAAAATTATTAAACTAAATTTACCTTCAAAATCAGATAATCATGTAAAATTTAGAAAGGCTTTAGTTGATACAATTCAGGAATTAAGAAGTATCAATATTCGTTCAGCTCTTGATTCTGGAACAGATATTTTAGGTAAATTCTATGAAGTCTTTTTGAAATATGGAAATGGTGCTAAAGAGATTGGTATAGTATTAACACCAAGGCATATAACCAAATTTGCTGTTGAAGTTATGAATATTGGATTAAAGGATATAGTTTATGACCCTGCCTGCGGAACAGGTGGTTTTTTGGTATCCTCTTTTGATTATATTAAAAAAAATGCAACACAGAATCAAATAGATAATTTTAAACGGAATAATTTATTTGGTATGGAGCAAGATGATGATGTAGTTGCTTTGGCTATTGTTAATATGATTTTTAGAGGAGATGGTAAAAATAATATTAGAAATGGAGATTGTTTTAAAAATCATTTAATTAAAGATGGTTTAACAGCGAAGTACCTTAAAAATAAAGAACTTAAAGAATTAAAAGAAAAAGATTTAGAAATAGAAAAAGTAATAACAAAAGTTTTGATGAATCCCCCATTCGCTTTAAAAGATGAAAGTGAGAAGGCTTATCGTTTTGTAGATTATGCCCTCGAAGAAATGGAAGATAATGGTTTATTGTTTGCTATCTTGCCTTATTCAAATCTTGTAAAAACAGGGAGTTTTTTAAGATGGAGAGAAAAAATATTAAAGAAAAATACTTTATTATCTGTTATAACTTTCCCTAATGATTTATTTTATCCTATAGGTGTTCATAGTGTTGGAATATTCATTAAAAAAGGAGTAGCCCACCCTAAAGAACAGAATGTTTTATGGATCAGAGCATTAAATGATGGTTATGTTAAAAGTAAAGGTAAAAGATTGCCTAATGAAAAAGTTAAAAATAATTTTGAAGAAATTGAAGATTTAGTAAAAACTTTCTTAATAAATCCTAAAGTTTATGTTCCAAATATAAAACAATTTCAAAAAAGTTGTCCTATTGATTATAATGATGATATATTGGAATTAGTTCCAGAAAATTATCTTAATGAAAAAAAACCAACAGAAGAAGATCTAATAAAGGGGTTAGATAATACATTAAGAAATTTTATTTCTTATTTAGTTGTATCTGATAAAGAAAAGGAATTTCAAAAAAATATCTTAAGCAAAGATTTATTTAAAGATAAAATATTAGTTGAAAAATCAAAATTGAAAGAAATCCCAATTTCAGATTTATTTAAAACTCCTATAGATACAGGATATTTTCATGTAAGTGGAATTTTAGATAATGGAAAAATACCCTTAATTTCTTGTTCTTCTTTAAATGGAGGGGTTGAAGCTTATGTAAATACCCCAGATATTAAAAAAGGTAATGTAAGAGGTAAAGAAAAAATAATTCAATTAACTTATAAAAATGCAATTACAATAGCTTCTGATGGATTACCTTTAAGTTCATTTTATCACTATTATAAATTCTGTGCAAAAGATAATGTTTTGATTTGTTTTCCGAAAGAAGATTATAAATTTACAACATTAATTTATATTTTAACAGAATTAGAAAGATTAAAATGGCGTTTTTCATATGGTAGGAAAGCATATAAAAATAAAATTGATAAAATTAAAACATTTATACCTATTAAAGATAATAAAATAGATGAAGATTATATTGAATATTTAGTTAAATCAATATCATCTTGGAGTATTTTAGAGAAATTATTTAAAGCCTAACTCCTTTTATACAATAGATATTTTATTCCTTCTCCAAAACAAACTCTCCTTTAATCCCTAACTCCATCATCTCTTGAATCACCACACAGATATTATGACAAAGTACTTTTAACAACAATTCATTAATTTGAGCAGTCTTAGTTTTACTTCTTAAGTTATCTCTAAACTTTGTTTTGATTTGATAAAATACTGTTTCTGCATTGCTTCTCTTGTGATAATGAGAAAGAAAATCTTCATGTTTATACAAGAAGTAATGATACATCTTTCTCCACATTGTCATACCGCATGTTCTTGCTGTTGTTCCTTTTTTAAAAGGAATGTAGGGTGTAGCCCCCACATCCGAAATGAGCTCTAAGTTCTTTCTTGAACTATAAGCTCGGTCACAACTTACTTCTTTAATATCAAACCTCTTATCTACCCCTTTTAACAAAGGAGCAAGTTGAGGACTATCATTTCCACGTGATTCTGTAATTTCACAGTTTACTACAATATTAGTTTTAACCCCCGACATAAGATGAGCTTTAATCCATATTCTCTTAGTACTATCTTTTCCCCACTTAGTGTTGAAGTACCTTGCAAATCTTGAAGTGCTAAATCCAGAACTATCTACTGCAAAATCTTTTTCAACTGATCTTAAAGGTAAACTGCTTATTTTAATTAATTCTTTCAGTATGGGTGTTATTTCTTCTTTCTGTATAAAATGTCCAATAGAAGCAAAACAAGGAACATTATTAATTAGTCCTTTCTCTTGTGCTATCTTAATATCTGATATAAATCTTCTTAAACTAAATGTAGTATAAATTTTCATAACAGAACTAAACAATAAGTCTTGCATTGGAAGTGTAGGTCTTCCAAATTTATATTCTTGTTCATCAACATTGCTAACTAAATCTTTTAGAAGTTTCATAAAGATTATTTTCTCATTAGTTTGGGCTTTATCATAAGCACTCCATTTTTGACCATAAGTAATTCTGATTCCTTTTGTTTGTGTTACCTTACCTTCTTTAGTTACTTTTTTCTTTAGATAATATTCTACAGCATAGATATGTTTACATTTCTTTTTGGCTATCTGACAATCTCTACAGTCACACTCAGGTTTATGTTTCTTATATTTTACAACATAAACTATTTTACAATTACTTTGACTCTGAACTCTCCACCCTTGTGGAATCTCTTTTATAGGCAAAGTTTCGTATATTAACTTTCCTCGTTCTTCCCGGTTTAATTTTTTCCAATTTGTTACATTTTCTATTTGCATTTATTTCCTCCCTTAGTAGTATAGTGGTATATACTACCAACATATAAGTATGTTTGTGATAGAAAATGTATGTTATTATAACTATATAATTATAAAACACCATAGTTATATACTTCTTATGAAAGTTCCAACAAGTATAAAAGTAGACGGTGATTTATGGCATAAGTTTAAGTTGCATTGTGTTGAACATAAAATCAATATGTCTGATGTATTAGAAAAGCTTATTAAAAAATATTTGGGTGCTAAGAAATAGATTAATTAAAACAGATAATTTTTATATTAATCCAGCTGACTTTAAATATAAAATTATTAAATAGATAATAACGATTGTTAGAATTATTCTTGGGTCTATAAATTGTCCTTTTTTACCTTTGATTTTATTTTTTTCAAAGAAATATTTTATTATTCCTATGTCTTTTTCTATTTTATTTAGTCTTCCTTCTTGATTTAATTTCTTTTTTACATCTTTCATTTCATTTCTATTTTTTTGTAGTTCTATCTTTAATCCTTTATATTTATTAAAACCCCAATTTATTATATAAAAAATTAGTGTTACAATTATTAATATGCCAAAGATAATTAATGTTGTATTTGAAGCCTGTTCATCTATTTGGCGAATTTGATAATATCCCAACCAACCAATGATAATAGCACCAACTACCTGTATAATCAAATTTATTTTAGAATATTCTTTACTTTTCATTAACATACATTATATTTAGATTAGATTTAAATCTTTTCATTTATGTTGTTAATTGAATAACACGATTATTTATAAATTAAGAATGGTGACTTAGTTCTATTAATCTAAGGAGGTTAATTAAAATGGAAAAAAATATTAGCGAATTTAAGAGAGAACTTAAAGAATTATTTAGAAAATATGAATTAGCAGGTAGCATATCAGAATCTTATAATTTATATGATGAAATAATTAAAATGGAATTAGAATACAAAAAGAGGGGTTGGGAAATAAAATAAACTTTTTACACAAGAAAATTACTTTATACACAAAAAAAACTTATTACACAAAGCCTAGACTCTAGAAAGCTTTTTAAATCAAACTGTTATTCCAACTACAGAAATGTGGGGTTAAAAACCTGAATCTATAAAATGGGATATATAAAATACATAAAAAAACTATATAAGAAAAATCCTGAAGGAATATTGAGAGATAGATTAATTTCTTGGAGAAAATCTCCCGTTATTGTTAAAGTTGAAAAACCTACAAGAATAGATAGAGCTCGTGCTTTAGGTTATAAGGCAAAGCAAGGTGTTGTAATTGCGAGAGTTAGATTATTAAGAGGTGGAAGAAAAAGAGAATTAATAAAAAAAGGTAGAAGATCTAAGCATAAAAGAAGAAAAAAGATCGTAAATAAATCATATCAATGGATTGCAGAAGAAAGAGCAAACAAAAAATTCAAAAACTGCGAAGTTATTGGAAGTTATAAATTAGCTCAAGATGGAAAACATTATTTCTTTGAAATTATTTTAGCAGATAGGACAAATCCTTCTGTATTGGCAAATAAAAATCTAAGAGAAATAGTAACTGAAAAAAGAAGAGTTTTTAGGGGTTTAACTAGTTCTGGAAGAAAAAGTAGGGGTTTAAGGTCTGGAAAAGGAAAAGGTTATGAAAAAGTAAGGCCTAGTAGAAACGCAAATAGAAAAAGAAGAAAAAGTTAAGCAAAAGTTATATAAGTTCAAAATATACTTTATTCTATATGGATATTTTAAATCAAATAATAAAAAGAGCTAAAAAATCTCCAAAAAGAATCGTTTTTATTGATAATGATAAAAGAGTTACAGAGGCTATCAAATTAATTAATAAAAATAAAGTAGCCATTCCAATTCTATTAAAAAAAGGTAATTTACAACAGAAATTCAAAGAGGCTAAAGAATTAATAATAAACAAACAAGCAGACGCAATTATTACAGG
>JAIOTD010000004.1 GCA_021107205.1 archaeon
GATTTAGAGGGAAATACAAGAGCAAACTTATTATTCTTCACAGTTTTAGGTAAACAATTTCAATTAGTTAAAGTTTATGATATTTCCCTTACAGAAACAACGCGAGTTGCAATTAAAGAAATAAATAAATTAGAAGGAACTAATTATGTATTTGACGATGGGAAAAAAATACAGAACTAAAGTAGATATAATTTCAACGATATTTCTTCTTAAATGCTTTCTCATCACCATATTTTAGAAAATTTTTCTGGTGTTGTTGTTCATGAAAGTTAGGTGCTTTCTTATGTTTAATAGCACACCAATACTGCTCTGTTCTCGCAGCTATCTCTCCAATATATCCCACAAAGCCATTAGCATATCCACAATATGCACATGCAAATTTGTTAGACCAATTCAAATATTTCAATTTGTGTCTATCAATTTTAATGTATGATTTTCTATTTACAAGAGGAATGTTGCATAAACGAAATCCTATCTGATGGTAAATTTCGACAAAAATATCAAGAAGAACTATGAAAGGTAAAATAATAAACATGAGAATAGCAGATACTAAGTGTCGTAACTTTCTTTTCTTATGAAACTTGTGATCCATAAATTTATTGAAATTACACCCATATATAAATCTTCTTAGAAATAACAAATAAAAGAACGCCGAGACTGGGATTTGAACCCAGATACCCAAAAGGGTCAGGCTAACTGTTCACACAATTCCAGGCTTACACTCCTAAATTAGAATCTGTGCAATACCAGATTATGCGATCCCGGCATAAAAGAAAAAGTTAAAATAATAACTTATAAATCTTTATATTTCATTAATTGTTTCATAATTGCTTGCTGAACAAAATCAGCCTCATCTTTATAATTTCCTGTCTTCTCAACAATTAACTTAATACTATTAACAAGTTGATCAGGTATGTTTATTGTAGCCATAATATTACCTCCTATAATTAAAAATTTAAATCCAAATATTTAAATATTATGTTTCTACATTAACTAAATTAAAATGAATTTCAATGAAAAAGTTTACAAAATATGTAAGAAAATACCTAAAGGTAAGATCTCAACATATGGGGAGATTGCAAGAAAACTAAATTCTAAAGCATACAGAGCAGTTGGAAATGCATTAAATAAAAATCCTTATGCTCCTCAAGTTCCTTGTCATAGAGTTATTGGTTCTAATGGACATTTAACAGGATTCGCTTCTGGATTAAAAAATAAAGCTAAAATGTTAAGAAAAGAGGGTATAGAAATAAAAAATAACAAAGTCAATCTAAAAAAATATTTATACAATTTTAAATAATTCACTCAAATTTAATTCCATAGCAGCAACAGGCATTTCTAAACCAAACTTAACTAAAACCTTAGGATGAATCTCTCCTATATATCCAACCTTAGCATCATTAACTATAATTCTTCCAACTCTTCCAGCAATAAAACTATTATGTTCAACTTCTTTTAATTCATATTTTAAACCTAAACTTTGTAAAAATCCTTCCAATATTTGTTTAACTTCTGTAAAATTAGAATTATTATGACATTTAACTATTCCTACTCTAGTAAATTCTTCAACACCAGTTTCAGTATCACCTTTCTTAAAAACTTCTCCAATTTCAAATAAATTCTGAGGATAATCATAATTCCTATTATCTTGTAAAACTTTTAACAAACTAGGAATCATCCAAGATCTTAATGAATTATATTCTATATTAACAGGATTTTTTACTTTAACTAATTCATTATCCAAACCCATATTTTTATTTACTAAATCTTCATTAACTAAATTATAAGTATTAGTTTCTAATAATCCAAATCCAATTAATATTCCAGAAACTTTTCTTTTAAAAATTTCAATTTTATCTTCTTCTGCTAAAGTACTAACATTAGGAATTTCTTCTTTAAAATTCTCATAACCATAAGAAATTGCGATATCTTCTGCAATATCGCATTGATGCATTATATCAGCTCTGTAAGAAGGAATTAAAACTTTTTTATCATAACCAAATCCCATTCTTTCTAAATATTTTTTAATATCACTTTTACTTAGATCTAAACCTAATAATTTATTTACATAATTTTCATCCAATTTCATTTCTTCAGGTTTTAAATCAGGAGTAATTTCTTTTTTACCATAATCTAATTCCATAGAATAAATCTCTCCACCCATATCAGCTAAACTAGTCACAATAATGTTCAACGTCTTTTTCAAAACATTAAAATCAAAACCACTACATTCAATAAATACTTCTTTTGTTTCTTCAGTTATTTTTCCAGTATTATGAGAATTAATAATAGGAGGCATACTTAAAATTTCATTATTAGCGTCGATAAATATTGGAAATTTATCTTTTCCTTCTAATAAATGTGCATAATCTCTTCCAGCCGGATGTGAACTTAATATTTGTCTTCCATTCATCTCTTTTTCAGATTCTAAAGGAACGAATTTAATATCCTCAGGTTTTAAAGCTCTAAAATAAATAGGGAACTTAATTTTTTCCATAGGATAAACTCCAATAGCAGCTCTCTTTCTATTCTTTCCATAAGTAACATGTAATTTTTCTTGTAACTGAATTATTTGCTTTATTTTTTCGTCATCAAATTTTAAATTCTTAACAATAGCGCAAGCAGTATAAGGTCTAACATTTTTAACAGAATCTTCAATAATTACTTTCTCACCAGATTTTTTTAATTCATATTTTTTTAAACCTGTATTTACTCCTACAAAACTAGATAATGCTCTTCCTAAACCCTCAGCACTTAGCATATCAGGTCTATCAGGAAATATTTCCACATTAACTTCATCATTTTCAATACTTTCCAAATCAGTACCTAACATGCTAATTCTATCTTTTAATTCCTCTAAACTTAATTTTTTACCAATATATTTCTCTAATGCTTGTTTGCTAGCAGTTATTGTTGGCATCTTCTAATGAAAAATAAACCCTCCTATTTTTTGCACCTTTATTATCTGCTTTAACAAAAACTATTTTTCCAATTTCTTTTAAAGATTTAACATGAGTTCCACCATCAGGTTGTTTATCCAAACCTTCAATCTCCAACATCCTTAATTCTTTTATACCTTCAGGTAATCCTTTTGCTAATTTAACTAAATCGGGATTTTTTTCTACTTCTTCTCTGCTCATATAACTATCAGTTACTTTCAAATCTTTCTCAATATACTCATTACATTTTTCAATGTATTCTATGATTTTTTCTTTATCAAATTCATCTAAACTAAAATCAATTCTTGTTTTATCTAAATTTAATTGATTTCCTGTAATTTTAGCTCCAGCTTCATTATGAAAAATAGCGCTTACTAAATGTGCAGCAGTATGACTTCTCATTAATTTATATCTTCTTTCCCAATCTAAAACTAATTTTACTTCATCACCTTCTTTCAAACCTTCTTTATCAACTTCATGGCTTATTTCCCCATCAAATTTCCCAACATAAACAACTTTAAACTCATCACTATCTCTAATAATTTTACCTTCGTCATGAGGTTGTCCGCCTGAATTAGGATAAAAAATAGTATTTTCTAAAACAACGAATTTATCTTTAACTTTTTTTACTTTAGTTTCAAATTCTTTTTTATAAGAATCTTTTAAGTATTCTACTTCATCCATTGTTTAATCTCCCTTAATTGTTTTATATCATTTTTATATAACTCTCTAATATCAAGTATTTTGTAAGCATCTGTGATTATTCTATCAATTCCAGGACCCCAAGCTAAAACAGGTATATCTTTTCCTAGTAAAGGTTTAACAACTTCAGGTCTGAACATTCCAGCACCACCTAACTCTACCCATTTTTTATGAATTGGATGGTAAACATCTATCTCCATAGATGGTTCTGTATAAGGAAAGTAAGCAGGTCTAAATCTTGCTTTTGGGAATCCCATTTTAGCAAAGAATTCTTTTAGATAACCAATTAAATTTCTTAAATTAGCATCCTCATCAATTACAATACCTTCTGTTTGATTAAATTCAAATAAGTGAGACCAATCTAAAGATTCATTTCTAAAACATCTACCAACAGAAAAAAACTTAGCAGGTAAATCTTCTTTTTTTAAATTAACTAATGTTTGTGCACTTAAAATTGTTGTATGTGTTCTTAAAACATTTTTTTTAGCTTCTTCTTCATTCCATTTGTACTGCCAACCTTTACTTCCTGTTGTCCAACCATCTTCATGAGTTTTCTTAATATTATTTACTAACTCTTTACTTGGTAATTTACCTTTTTCAGGATTTGAAATAAAAAATGTATCATGAAGGTCTCTTACTGAATGTTCTTGTGAAGTAAACAAAGCATCAAAATTCCAAAAAGAAGTTCCAACTAAATTTCCTTTCATCTCTTTAAATCCCATATCTAACCAAATTCTCTTTACATAATCTAAAGCTTGATTAACAAAATGTCTTTTCCCCTGATAATATTTAGGAGCAAAACTAGAAATGTCATATCTTCTAAATCTTTTATTTTTCCAGGAACCTGTTTTCAATAATTTTTGATTTACCTGTTCAATAAAATTATCTTTTATTTTAATATTCTGAAATTTCTTCCCTAAATCAGTTAAATTTACGAAAACATCTTTTACTAAATCAATTTTTATAATTTCTTTCCTCTTTTTTAGTTCATTAAAAGCATTTTTTTCTTCATCATTTAATTTATCAACTTCTAAAGGTAATTTTTTAAGAAACTTTTCTTCTAAACTTTCTTGTTCTAAATATTTTTTACCTTGATCTGTAATTTTTAATTTTTTACCTAAAATGATAGCTGATTTTTTCTTTAAATGTCCTAAAGAAACCATAATTTCATCTTTGTTTAACTTAGCTTTTTCTTTAATTTCATCCAAACTTAATTCTTCTTTTAAAACTTCAAGAAATCTTTTCTCAGGTAAACCATTTTTAACATAATTTTTACCATTAACATCCAATTCAATTAATTCTTTACTTTCTTTTTTTATTTTTAACAAATTTTTATTTTCTAACCATTGTAATGCTCTAATAATTTCAACATCTTTTAATTTAGTTATCTCAATTAATTTTTACAGAAATATTGTCTTTCAAATTAGGCAATACTTTTCTTTCTAAAGGTGTTAAACTTTCAATGATTTTATCTTCTTTTGTTAATTCATCAGGTTTGTTGATCTCTTCTTCAAAGTCTGCCTTAATTTCATCTAAATTTTTAGGCAATTCTTTACCCAAATATCTGCTTTTTTTAAGAAATTTATCACCATCTCTTACAGTGTGAAATAAATACCAATAATCTTGACCTTTTATCTTCACTTTTTTGGTATAAACCATAAAAAAGTTAATTACCACATATATATAAATCTTACGGTTACTTACCACTTAGTTAATTACCACATAAATAAGAAATAATAAGTTAATTACCACATACTAGCAAGATTTCTTTCTAATATATTTCCTCTTTTCCTTGATAAATTTTCTCTTTTTTCCAATATAGATTTTATTTGAGGATTAATTACATTTTGAGCAGCATTCAAATATACATCAAAACCATCATGAGATTTTATATCTAGACGAGCAATTAAATGAACTAAACCACCAGCAGGAATTACAACACTTTCCAGTAATTCATTAGTTTCTTCTAATCCTCTTAAAACATCTAAAGATTCAACTTGAACATTATGATTATTTCCATCTGGATTATAAACTAAATATCTTCCTTGTCTTACAACAGCACAAGCTTTTTTTGGAATATTAATTTTTAAAGGATCTCCAGTTAAGGCAACAGGAATATATCCCTCGTTAGAACATTTCATTAAAACAATATCCAAATCAGGAAGTGAAGGTGAACTTGTAAAAGTATAACCTCCTTTATGTCCACTACCAAATTTATCATAAAAAATTTTCACCATTTTTATTAAACTATTTTTTCTAAAGGTTTTCGTGCTCTCATATTATCACGCATAGGTGTAATTCTATTTCTTAATTTCTTTTTTAATTTTAAAATATCAGCAGATTCAGATTCACCAGCTAAACGATATACTCCATATTTACCATCACAGATTTCTTCACCTGCATAAACAACAGGAATAGGGTCCCCTACAATAATTCCCTGATTATCCATATATTGTATAAAATTAAACCCATTTAAATTTGGTCCTACCAATACTACAGATTTATATCTTCCGCCATCATTTGTATCTAAAGCACAAAAATTAATATAAGGACCTTGAACACTAGCAATATTACGTCCTTTTACATTACCTTCAGTATTAGTAACCATTTACAAAGATTTCCAAGTTGTATTAAACATATTTTGTAAAGCACCAGAAAAGAATTCTGTATCAACCCAAACTCCAACATCATAATTTTCATGAACTTTGTTATCATCTGCAACCATAAATAAAACCTCTTTTCCGTCGACAACACAAAATCTTGCGTTCATTTTATCTGTAGTTTTAATATCGACTCCAGATAAATCTTCACTAACAGTTTTTAAATCTTTTGGATCGCAGTTAACTATAATTTTAAAATCTATATTTTTCAATCTTTTTAATAAAGGTTGAATAATATCTTTTTTTCTTTCTAACCCATCTTTAGTTGTAACTAAATTAACAGATTTCTTAGCATTTTTTAACATAATTTCAAATTTATCATAAATATTATCTCTACCTTTCATAGAACCACTTAATGTACTTGGATCTATATGTTTAATTCCTTGGCTAAATAATAAGCTTAATTCATTATAAACAGAACTTGATTTCACATTATCTAAAGCTATAATTTGCTCATCAGTTTTAGATCTTAAACTTTTTTTAACTCTAGATAAAATATCTTCAGGTTTTACTGCAATATATTTGATAGGTTTACCTAATTTCATTAAAACAAAACCTTTTTTTTCTAAAGTTTCAAGAACATCGTAACTTCTTGATCTTGGAACATTACTAATATCACTTAATTCCCCAGCAGATGCAACCCCTTTGCTTAATAATGCTGTCCATATTTTGACTTCATAAATATTTAAATCGAATGCAGCTCTCAGCTTTTTCAAAAATTCTTCTTTTATCAACATTTTCCATTTCTCCCCACCTCACTGCCTTCTTTAGAAGTAATATAGTATTTATAAATGTTTCTATTTGTTACCACTTACTAGAAATAATATAATGAAAAGATTATTCAAAATGTTAGGAAATTTTAAGTGATTAATGACTTTGTAATAAAGACAAAAAACCGATATGTTTATCGTTAGTTGTCATTTCTATCAAAATGTGATATAATGAATATGAAAGTAGTAAATCTTGTGGTTACATCTGATTTAAAACATAAGTTAGATTTAGAGAAAATTACAACTAAATTACTAAATATAGAGTATAACCCTGACCAATTTCCTGGCTTAGTTATGAGGATAAAAGATCCAAAGACCTCAGCTTTATTGTTTACATCAGGTAAAGTTGTTTGTACAGGTGCGAAGGATTTAGCTAATGCAAAAAAAGCTATCCATAAAATTATTGATTCTCTTAAAAAAGTCAATATTAAAATAACAGTAAAACCAATACTTAAAATCCAAAATATTGTTGGATCAGGGGGGTTAGGTTTTAACCTTAATTTAAATATACTTGCAATGAAACTTAAAAACATTGAATATGAGCCAGAACAATTTCCAGGTTTGGTATACAAAATAAAACATCCATTTCATGCAAATTTCCTGTTATTCTCTAATGGAAAAATAGTTTGTACAGGAACAAAAAGTAAAAAAGA
>JAIOTD010000030.1 GCA_021107205.1 archaeon
CTCCGGTACAATTGGATAATTCCCTGGCAAGCTGTTCAGGGTCATTGATCATACCAAAATCAGCATCCACCACGAAATTACCGTTATCTGTGATCACAGGTCCGTCTTTATGTGCCGCCATACGCAACACAGGCTTACCTTTCAGTTCCCTGACCTGGGACTTGACCAGTTCCAGGGCCTGTATGATCAAAAGGTGTTAAATCATGTGCTGTTAAAAATCTTCTTTGAATATCTTCAGGTATTTCATTTATTCCTACCAATGTTTTATGATTGTTATTAATTCTATCATATAATTCTTGTTTTTTTAACCCAAAATAATAGAATTTTTTAGCTATGTCTTCAAATACAGGATTGATTTCATAGAATGTATCTTTTTCTTTTGGTTTTTCCCCTTTTTTTAATGCATCAATACCTGCTGCGTTATATCTTATGTAAACAATTGCAAAGAAAGGTTCTATTCCTGCTCCTTGTAAACCTGCTGTTATTCCTATTGTTCCTGTTGGTGCTATTGTTGTTCTAGCAGAGTTTCTTGGATATGACTCTTTTCCTTTAAAATGTTCTCCTTCTTTATCAAATATTGAGTTCTGAAAATTAGGAAATACTCCTCTTGTTTCTGCTAGTTTTTCTGAAGCTGCTAATGTATTTTCATTTATGAATTTCATCATTTCCTCTGCTTTTTTTAATGCTTCTTCTGAATTATATGGAATATTCATTAAAGCTAATGCTTCAGCCCAACCCATTATTCCTAAACCTATTCTTCTGTTTGCTTTTGCCATCCTTTCTATTTGGGCTAGAGGATAATTATTTACGTCAATTACATTGTCTAGAAAATGAGTGGAGTTCCAAACACATTTTTTTAATTTTTCATAGTCTAAATCTGTTTTATCTTTTTTAACAAATTTAGATACGTTAATAGATCCTAGGTTACAGGGTTCGTATGGCAATAAAGGTTGTTCTCCACAAGGATTTGTTGATTCTATTTCACCTAAAGCAGGTGTTGGGTTTGAACTTGAATTATTAATTCTATCTATAACTACAAATCCTGGATCTCCTGTTTCCCAGGCTCCTTGAATCATTTCTTGCCATAATTCTTTTGCATTTATTTTTTCCACAACTTTTTTTGTTCTTGGATTAATTAAATCAATTTTTTCATCATTCTCTGCTGCTTTCATAAATTTATCATCAATTGCTACAGAAATATTGAAATTTTCCATTACTCCTTGTGTTTTTTTCATATGTATAAAATCTCTAATATTTGGGTGAGTGTAATGAAGAATACCCATATTTGCTCCTCTTCTAGTTCCCCCTTGTTTTACAACTTCTGTTGATTTATCAAAAACAGTCATAAATGAAATTGGACCAGAAGATATGCCTGAAGTTTTTTTCACAATATCATTTGAAGGCCTTAATCTTGAAAAACTGAATCCTGTTCCTCCTCCTGATTTATGAACTAAAGCCATATTTTTTACAGATTCATAAATTTCTTCTATAGAATCTCCGACAGGTAAAACATAACATCCGCTTAATTGTTGTAGATCACGACCAGCATTCATTAATGTTGGGGAATTTGGTAAAAATTCAAAATTAGCTAACATGTTATAAAATTTCATTTCTACTTCTTCAATTATTTCTGGATATTTATTTGCTAATTCGTTTAAATTCCCCATATATTTTTTGAAATTTTCTTCTTTTTCATTATGATCTACAAATTTGTCATGAATTAAAAAATAATTATGATCTTTGTTTCTGTTTCTGTATGTTTTTTTTACATAATTAACATCTTTGAAGATTTCAGACTCTGATATTTTAGGATGATGAAAAATTTCTGATAATGCAATATTTCTTGCAACTCCATGAATCCATGCTTCAACACTTGGGGATTCTTTTAGATATTTATCTTTTATAACTTTTAATTGATTTTCTGTTAATTCTATTTTTGCAAATTCTTGTTTCATTCTTTACCTCCTTTTTTGTAAAACAACGATTTCTTTTTCAAAAGAATCTACGTCTTCAAACTCTTTGTAAACAGAAGCAAAACGGATATAAGCAACTTTATCAAGTTTTTTTAAATATTTCATTACTTTTTCACCTATTGTGTGGGATTTTACCTCATTTGTTTTTAAAGATTTTAATTCAAGTTCTACTTTATCTATAGATTGATTAATTTGATCTTGAGATAGAGGTCTTTTTTCGCAAGCTTTTAACATGCCTTTGAGTACTTTTTCTCTATCAAATGGCTCTTTGTTTCCATCTTTTTTGATTACTATTAAGTCAATTTCGACTTTTTCATATGTTGTAAATCTTTTACTGCATTTTAGACATTCACGCCTTCTTCTTACGTTATTTTCTGATTCTCTTGAGTCTAAGACTTTAGTTTCATTGTGACTACAGTATGGACATTTCATGTTACAACTTCCCAATAGACACAACATGTGGTGTCTTTTTTGAGCTAAGACACTATATGTTGTGGTAGTGATATATAAACATTTTTGTTCTTAAAACTCTATTTTTGATTTTTATATTTCTAATAATATAAAACAATATAAGTAAATCTCTAGTTATCTTTTGAAAATGGTTAATGGGATTTTACCTTTTCAAGGACTTAAAGAACTTGTAGATTCTAAATTCATATCTTCTGAGGTAAGAATAAGAGATGATCAAATTGGGGCAGCTAGTTTTGAACCTAGTTTAAGTGATATTGTTTATGTTATGCCTTCCAGTATTTTACCTTTTC
Organism: archaeon; assembly: GCA_021107205.1. Taxonomy (GTDB): domain Archaea; phylum Nanobdellota; class Nanobdellia; order SCGC-AAA011-G17; family GW2011-AR20; genus JAIOTD01. Next base: position 2,735 of record JAIOTD010000030.1, read on the forward strand.
CTGGGAAAAATTTATCAAAGAGGTTAGAAGAAGAAAGACAATACATTATTAATCTAAAAAAGGGAAGAATTGGTTTTTTACATAAAGGAGCTGTTCATGTTATACCTTTAAGAGAGAGATTAAAATTAGATTCTGGTTTTATGGGAGAATCTACAGGTAGAAGTAGTGTTGGAAGAACTAATACTGTTCTAAGATTATTAACAGAAGATAATCAAAGATATGATACAATCCCTTCAGGATATAAAGGACATCTTTATTTAGAAGTATATCCAGGATCTTTTCCAATTGAAGTTAGCGAAGGACTAAGTCTTAATCAAATAAAATTTGCATTTAAAAGTTTTAATAATCTTGATGAAGCAGATTTAAGAATATTACATGCTCAAAATCCTATTTTATATGATGAAAATGGAAGTTCTTTAACTTTAGACAATAGAATAGAAAAAGATAGTGTTGTTATGAATTTAAGGTTAAAAGGTAAAAAACCTCTTGTTTTAAGAGCTAGAAAACATGTTGAAGAAAGTCTAAATTGTAGTAGGGATTTTAGTAATGAAGATAATAGATATATTAGAAATGAATTTTGGGAAGAAGTTTCTATTAAGAGTGGTAGGATTATATTGAGTCCTGGAGAATTTTATTTGATGATTACTAGAGAAAGGATAGCAGTCCCTCCAGGTTATGTTACCCTTATGGCCCCCTATGATTTAAATTTAGCTGATTTAAAAACTCAAGAAGCTAATTTATTTAATCCGGGTCATGGTTGGATAACTAAAGGATTTGCTCCTGTTTTAGAGATAAAACCTTTTGGCCAACCTATTGAATTAAGAGATGACTACCCTATTTGTAGAATAAGTTTTCAAAAATTAAGAGAAGAACCTAGTTGTAAATTGTATGATGCAGGTTCACAATTTTATGTTAAACAGATTAATGTAGATCCTGGTAAAATGTTTAAATAGGATGTATTATTCTGTTAAAAAAATAAGGAGGAATTATAAAATGATATTATCAGCCGTTAAAGTTCTTGAATTGAATGAAAAGTATGATTTAATTAAGGGATTATCTGAGAGGGAATTAAATAATCCTGAAGGGGTAGTATTTGATTTAAGAGTTGGGAAAATCCATAAAATAAATGGAAATAGTTTTTTAGGTGTTGAAGAAAGACATTCTCCGGAAACAGAAACTTTAGGAGATGTTTCTAAAGATGGAAATAAAAAATTTACAATTAAACCAGGAGAATATTATCTTGTAACTACAATGGAGATTGTTCATTCACCTCCAGAAAAAATAAAATATGATGATAATTTTCCAGAAGCTTATTTGGTTCCAAAAATATTACCAAGAAGCTCCTTACAAAGAGGAGGGGTTAGCTTACATTTTACAGGAACTAATCCAGGTTATAAAGGTGAATTAACTTTTGGCATTAAAAATTTAGGTGATCAAGATTTTACTTTTGAATTAGGTGCAAGAATGTTTAGCGTTGAATATAATGCTGTTGTAGGGGATATTAAAAGGGCTTATTCAGGACAACATCAAGGTGGGAGAGTTTCCAGTCAAGGTGAGATAGAAATTCAAAATTAAGATGGAAAAATATAACTTAATACCTCAAGAGAAACCCAATTTTTGTGTTTGTTCTGCATTACAAGCAATTTTTAGAAGAAAAGGATTAGAAATTACTCAAGAACAAATTGCTTTAAATTTAACTCATTCCCCAAAAGGATTTTTGATTGATGATAATAAGATTAAAGAATTAATGTCTGCAAATGGTTTTGAATATGAAAATTATTATCATAACACCACTCCTTTTAATGAACCTGATGGATTATTATATGAAATGAATTTATATGATGGAATTATAGGAATTAATTCACATGTTTTTTTATTAAATAATTTTTCAGACCCTCAAGTAGAAATAATAAATCCTAAAGATGGAGAAATTTCTGTTATTGATTTTTATAAAATGTTAAGGGATATGAGCAGTAAAATTGGAGTTTTTGGGCTAATTAAACATATACAATAAATTATAATTATATATAAAAATTAGATAGGTTTTCAAATAATAATGGTTGAACAATATTTAGATCATTCAAGAGAAATACTTACTTCAGAATTCTCTGTTTTTAAGTGGGGAAGTAAAGGTGCAGGAATTATTTCTATTACAGGACATCATGATGAATACGATTTAAGAAAAGGATTTCCTTTACTTACCACTAAAAAAATGTTTACAAGAGGAATAGCAGAAGAATTGATTTGGTTCTTTAAAGGAAATACAAATATCAAACCTTTGGAAGATAAAAACGTTACTATTTGGACACCAAATGTATTTCAATTTTATTTGTCTGAAATGATTAGAGAAAATATTTTTCCAAAAAGTGTGGGAACTAATGAAGCAAAGTACTCTGATGAATGGGAATCAGCAATGAGTGAATTTGGAACAAGAATAAGAAAAGATTCTGAATTTGCACAAAAATGGGGGAATGCAGGTCCTATTTACCCCGAACAATGGAGAGCATGGAAATATTATGATGAAGAAACTGGTCAAGTAGTTAAAATAGATCAATTAGGTCAAACTATTGAAAAAATGAGAAAAAAACCTTATGGTAAAAAATATCTTGTTAGTTCATGGCAACCAGGAGCTCTTTCAAAAATGTCTCTTCCCCCATGTCACGTTCTTTATCATTTAATTATAAATCCCCCAGGAGAAGAAGGAGAAAAACCCACGTTAGATTTATTATTATATCAAAGAAGTTCAGATATGTTCTTAGGAGTTCCTTTTAATATTGCAAGTTATGCAATGCTTACTCAAATTATTGCACAAGAATTGAATTTGGAACCTAGAAGATTTATACATAACTTTGGAGATTCTCATTTTTATACTGGTTTAGAAAAAAGAAGTCAATGGTATGGAGATAATTTCTTAGGATTAAGAGAAAAAATAAGAGCTGTAAATGATAGAGAAGGATATTTAGAAGTTATTGATTGGATAAATAAAAATGCCCCTTCAGATAGAATAGAACAAGATTATGATCATGTAACTGCTATACTTAAACAATTATCCAGAGAACCAAAACCTTTACCAAAATTAGTTATTGCTTCAGGAAAAAATCTTGATGATTTAACTGTGGATGATTTTAGTGTTATAGGTTATTCACATGATTCGTTAATAAAAAGAAAAATGCATGTTTAAAATGAGTTTAATAATAATTGCTTCTGTGTCTGAAAATAATGTAATTGGTTTGAATAATGGAATACCTTGGAAAATAAGTGAAGATATGAAAAGATTTAGAAGACTTACATTAGATCATCCTGTTATTATGGGAGAAAATACTTTTTTATCTCTTCCAAAAAAATTTAGTCCTTTGCCTAAAAGAAAAAACATAGTTTTATCACAAAATTTAGAACCTCAAGATGGAATTTATATTGCAAGAAATATTCAAGAAGCTATCGAATTAACTGGAAATGAGGATTCTTATGTTATAGGGGGTGCTCAAGTTTATAGATCTTTTTTACCTTTATCAGATAAAATGGAATTAACAAGAATCAATAGAATTTATACAGGAGATGCTTTTTTCCCTGAAGTAAAGTGGAAAGAGTGGAAATTAATTGGGCAAGAAGATAAAAGAACAGATGATGGTATTGGATATTCTTTTTTAACTTATAAAAGAATTTAATCTGTAGGTTTAGTTATATTAACATTTTTGACTAAAACTTCAGGTGTTTTTACAGGAGTTTCTGCTTCCCATGATTTTAATTGTTTAACATTATTATTACAACCAGATATATTTGCTATAATATTTAATATATTATCACTTATTCTTACATTTTTAATTGGTTTTGTTATTTTCCCGTTTTCAATTAAAAACATACCATCTCTCGGTATTGTAGAGAAATCTCCTGTATGATAATTTTGAAATCTTGTATACCAAACATTTGTAACATAAATTCCTTTTTTAATGTTAAAAATATCTTTTTGTGGAGCATCAAAAATAATATTGAAAGCATCTGGAGATATTAAACCTGCATTTGCAGTTGTTTTTACTTTATATCTTTTAGCTGTAGATGTATTATGTAAATATGTTTTTAAAATTCCATTATCTATTATTTTATTTAATTGAGTAGGAGATCCTTCTGCATCATATTTTGTGGAATTATAACCGTTAGGCAATGTAGCATCATCTATTAAATTAAAATTCCCTAATTTTTTATTTAACTGGTTTGATAAAAAACTTAAACCTGATTCTACTGCAAATATAGAAGCTGCTTCTGCAATATTATTTAATAAAGGTGCAAATGCCATATGAGAAAACACAACATCATATTTTCCTTCTTTTCCAGGAAGAGGATTTTTGGCTTTTTTTGCTATTTCTCCTGCTAGTTTTGCTGCTTCTTCCACTTCAAGTAAATTTAATGTTCTTGAACAGGAATTCATATGACCTGATTCATAATTATTATTTAAAGCCCTTATTGAGAAATATAATTGTGTTGATTTTTCTTCAGTTTCAATGTTGTTAGAAGTTAATAAATAAGAATCTGCTATATTAGTTTCAAATACTCCGGAAACTCTTTTTGAGTATTCTAATGCTTTATTAATTCCTTTTTGAACTAGATCTGCTTCATCTAAATCTAGAACTTTTTTATCATATGTTTGAGAAATTTCTTTGTGTTTTTTTGGACCTTGAGTAATTCCTTCATAATTTGGATTTTTTGGAAGATTTTTACTAAATCTTATTATTTTATTTGATATTGAATCTAATTTATTTTCATTAATATCTTTTATTGAAGTTGTAAGGATTTTTTTATTAACAGCTACAAATAATGAAATATCTTGTGCTGCTTCTGTTCCTGTTTTTACTACTTTATTATTTACAAATTTAATTTGTTTTCCAGAATAATTAATTGCACTAATAATTACATCACTTGCTCCTTTTTTCATTAATTTTGTCTTTAATTTTTCAGCTATTTTCATTTTAGTTTAATATTTTTTAATCTTATAGTTGGACCACCCATAAAAACAGGAATTCCCTGCATTGGTTCTCCTTTTCCACAGTTGCCTGCAAATAATTTTAAATTATTACCAACCATATCAATTGATTTCCAGAATTTTGGTGTTGTGACTTCTAATACGGGAGATAATAACGGTTTTGTTATTTTTCCGTTTTCAATTAAATAGGCTTCACTACCAACATATTTTTGTTGATATCTTTTATCGTCGATATTCCACTCTTGATAACTTTTCATAAATATTCCTTTTTTAGTTTCTTGAATTATTTCTTCTTCCGAAGAATCTCCCGGAAGAACATAAGTATTTGACATTCTGATTAAAGTCTCTTTATCATAATCACTTGCCCTTGCAAAACCATTACTTTTTAAATTCATTTTATGAGCTGTTTCTCTATTATGTAAAAATTCATTTATTACTCCATTTTTTATTAAGTAAGTATTTCTTGATTTTACACCCTCATCATCATATAAATAAAATCCATAAGAATTTTCTAAGATTGGATTGTCAACAACATTAACTATCTCAGAACCTATTTGAGTTTTTAACATATCTTTTTTAACAAATGATTCCCCTGCTTGAGCAGATTCTCTTCCAAAAATTCTGTCAGCTTCATAAGGATGACCTACTGATTCGTGAGATGCTATTCCTGTTATTTCAGGCCCGCATATTAAATCAAAGGTTCCTTTTGGAGATTTTACACCTTTTTTTAAAATTTTAGTTAATATATTTACATCATTTTCTATTGCATCTGGCAAGTTCCATTTTCTTATTACTTCATAACCCGAAGAAGAACCATAAGGTATATGTTTTTGTATTGTTTTATTTTTAGAACCTATTGTTAAATATGCAAAAAAGTGAATTTTAGGTATTATAGAAGTAATTTTTGAACCTTCCGAATTAATGAAATATTTTTCTGTTATTGTATCACTTAAATTAAGATATCTTCCAGGAATTTGTTTTATTTTTTTATCTATTTCTTTTAGAATATTTAATTTATCTTCAGGATCAAAATTGTTTATTTTCTTTTTTTGTTTTACTTGATAATTTATTTTATGAACTGGTTCTTTTGAGAAATTTATTTTTTCTCCGAAATCTTTAGTATTTTTAGTTAAGTTAATTGATTTTTCAATTGTTGATTTTATATTTTCTTTATCAAATTTATTTATTGCTATGAAACCAAGATTATTATTTATTAAATATCTAATTCCTAGACCTTGTGATTCTTCAAAACTAGAATGCTCTGCTATTGAATTTTTTAATAAGAAATCGTTGTAACTCTTCTTTTCGAATCTAACTTCTACATATTTCGCCCCTTTTTTTCGGCAGTATTCTAAAGCGAATTCTGCTAGTGTTTCATGCATGGTTAATTTTAAGAAATATGTAATATAAATACCTTATGGAAAATTTTATATAACTTGTAAAAATAGGATTAATTATGCTTAGAACACATACTTGTGGGGAACTTTCAAAGAAAGAAGAAGGTAAGAAAGTAAAATTAGCTGGTTGGGTAAATTCTTTAAGAACTCATGGAAAAGTTAGTTTTGTTGATTTAAGAGATAGATATGGAATTACTCAATTGTTTTTTAATGAAAAGTTAAATTTGAATAGAGAGTCTGTTATTCAAGTAGAAGGTGTTGTTAAGAAAAAACCTCAAGCTAATGAAAAATTGAAAACTGGTGAAATTGAAGTTAATGTTAGTAATTGGGAATTGTTGAATAAATCTGATTCTTTACCTTTAGAGATTGAAGGCGTTGATTCTACTGAAGAAACTAGATTGAAGTATAGATATTTAGATTTAAGAAGTAAGAAAATGCAACATAATTTAATTTTAAGATATAAAGTTGGAAAAGAAATTAGAAATTTTATGGATAAAGAAGGATTTTTAGAATTAGAAACGCCTTTTTTAGCTAAATCAACTCCTGAAGGGGCAAGAGATTATTTAGTTCCTAGTAGAGTAAATAAAGGAAACTTCTTTGCATTACCTCAAAGTCCACAATTATTTAAACAATTGTTTATGGTTTCTGGTTATGATAAATATTTTCAAATTGTTAAATGTTTTAGAGATGAAGATTTAAGAAAAGACAGACAGCCAGAATTTACCCAAATAGATATTGAAATGAGTTTTATTGAAGAAAATGATATTTATGATTTATTAGAGAGAATGATGAAACATGTTTTTGAAAAAATTCTTAATAAGAAAATAAAAATTCCTTTTGAAAGAATTACCTTTGATGAATCTATGAAGAAATATCAAGCAGATAAACCTGATTTAAGAAAAAAAGGTGGAGAAGAATTCAAGTTTGCTTGGGTTGTTGATTTCCCTATGTTTGAATATAATGCTGAAGAGAAAAGATACAAAGCAATGCACCATCCCTTTACAAGTCCTAAAGATAAAGATATTAAAAATATGAGTAAGAATCCAGAGAAAGTAAAAGCAAAAGCTTACGATTTGGTATTAAATGGTTGGGAAATTGGTGGAGGAAGTATTAGGATCCATAATCCTGATGTTCAGATGAAAGTTTTCAATGAATTAAAGATTGGTAAAA
>JAIOTD010000028.1 GCA_021107205.1 archaeon
AACATAATATTAGATTATTTAGGGAATAAACTGCAGGTATTAAAATAATATGGTCATCTGAATTAATGACAGTTGCATATGAAATAGGTTTATTAAAAAAATATGAGACATCTTTAGTTCATGAAGTTAAACGTAATTTATTAGATGGAATGCTCTGGGGTTTGAAGCTAAGAGGCTGTGCTATTTCTTCTGAAGAAATCAATGACTTGTTAAAAGTACAAAGATTTAAATAATAAAATAAGGTTAATTCTTTTCTATATTATCGGGGATATAGCATAATCCGGCAGTGTGGCCGGCTCCAGACCGGTTGATGGGGGTTCGAATCCCTCTGTCCCCATTTGTTATCATTCTTAAATTGTAACAAATAGAAAGGTTTAAATATGAACTAATTTCTAACTAGTCCCACTTAAAAGTAACTATGGGGGTTATTAAATATGAAAAACAATTCAAGTTTAAGAAAATTCTATAATATATGGGTACAACCTTTTGTAGAACATCCACTAGCAACAACATTAATGGTGGCATTACCTGCAACATCTGCGATTTCTTATGCTCAAATGGGAAGAGTTCCTATTATGCCAAAAAGTTCTGAAATAAAATCTGATTCAATTTCAGTTAAAGAAATAGATGCTGAAATATTAAAAGATGTTATAGTTGATCCAAATTTATCTGCATTACCTTCAGATAATCTTGAACAAGATACTTCAAGAGTAGATTCAAATGATGTAAAAACTCAACGAGTAGGTCATGGAATTGAAATAAGTGTTAAAACAGTACCTGCAAAAACAGATTCAGGAATTGTTGTAACAGATACTACAGGTTTAATAACAAAACCTCAAGAATATATACAAGCAACAACACCAGAAATGAATATTACAGATGGTATTTTTTCTCCAACAGTTTATGTTTGGAATGGTCAAGAAGGATCTAGTCCACTAATACCTTTATGGAATGCGTCTAAAAGTGGAATAGAAATGAAAGTATTAGATTCTGATTACTTAAAAAAATTAGATAAAAATTCAGATTTATACAGAGTTTTAAACGGAGATACAATAAAACTTAGAGCTAATGAAAACAATTTACTAAATTTAAGTAAAATAGATAGTGCATATAATTTAATTAATGATTCAACAAGTTTAAGAAATTTACAAGATGCATTAAAAGATGGTTCTTTATTCTCAGGGGAACTTGAAGGAGTAAATCCTGGATTATATATTGCTGCAGTAACAACTTCTCCATATTCAACAAAAAATGGAGCAAGTTTAATACAACCTATTGTTGTTAGAGAAGGAAATTTCCCAAATAACAAAGCAGCAAAATTAACACCGATGCCTTATGCATTAATAAGTACTAATAAAGCAAATGGATTAATTTCTGAATACAATTCAACAGTAGACAGTTCTAAAGTTCTTCCTTTACTTGCAGAAGAAAAATCATGGTTAGGTCAAAATTGGTATTGGATTGCTTTAGGTGGAGTAGCAGCAGGAACAATTGGTTACTTAGTAGCTAACGGAGATAACAGCAAAGATAAAAGTGGAGTAGAAGGCGGAGAAGTGTCTGGTCCAGGTTTTGGACGTCATTAAGGAGGAAAAATGAATTATAAAATTTATTTATTATCTTTATTTATTTTATTCACAACTGCATTTGTTGCAGCTGATGTTGAAGTAACTTATAATTTTTACGATGAGAATGAAGATTATTTAGATAATGTTAATTATCTAATATATAATTGCGAAAATGAAGATTGTTCTCAAGTAGGCATGCCTTGGTATGCTGATGGAACACCTATTAGTGATTTGCCTTGGAATTCAAATGAAAACGAACCAAATCATCAATTAATTGTACAATATCCAACACAACTTCAAACAAGTTATGGATATGCAGTTTATTACTTAAAAGACAATCACATTCCAATGGAAGGTTTTGCAAACTGGCATGGAGAAGGATTCGCAGAATATAATATTAATTTCAATCAAGAACCAAATTGTCAAGCATTAATTCAAAACTTTGACATAACAAACGAAGTTTATCCAAATATGCCTATTATGGTAAATATTAATGCAATAGTTGATTGGGATACATACAGTGCATTTGAACCAAATTCAAATACACCAGAATTCATACCTGTAAGATATGATCCAAGCAATCCAGATGTTCAAATATTCCCTGAATTTTATGATTTATATGCTGCACAAACAGATTTCACATTAACAATTTATGATGAAAATGATAACATAGTATTTGAGAGAACTAATCATGAAAATATTTTTATGGGAGAATCAATAAACACTGTTTTCACATGGATTCCAGAAGAAACAGGACAATATTATGCTATAGTAGAAGCAGATGTTGTAGATAATCAATGTTCTTCAAGTATTTCCACATTTGCGGATGATTCTTTTACAGTAATTCCAGAAGAACCAACTGAAATGTGTTACACATTACTTCATGATTTTGAAATATCAGAAATCTATCCAGAAGTAGGAGATACAATAGAATTAACAGCAACAAAAATAAGTAATCATTTAGATGATGAAACAGGAATTTTAACTCCTGTAGAAACAGATGTTGACTTAACAATTTACGATCAAAATGAAAACATAGTTTTCCAAGAATTACAACACTTACCTGCAAATCCAAATGAAGAAGTTTGGGCAGATTTAAGTTTTACTTGGGAAGCAAACCAAGAAGGAATTTTCAGTTTTGTTTTACATGGAATAGCAAACGATCCTTTATGTGAAGGACTTCCAAATTTAGATGAAACAAAAACAATTGGAGATATAACAATAGAAGATGAAGAAGAAAACTCAGCTCCAATAGTTGAAATATTAACTCCGCAAGACGAGGAAACAATCTCAGATAATTACTTAATAACTTGGAATGCATATGATTTAGAAGATAATAATCAAGAATTAGATATTAAAATAGAATATCAAAAAACAAATTTAGACAGCTTAGATGATCTATTTGAAAAAATAATTAATTTGATAACAGGTAGGAGAGGTTGGGAAACAATATTTGATAGTAATAATAATCCTGGAGAATTTCTATGGGATACTACTCAAATAGATAATGGTAATTATGAATTAAAAATTACTGTTAAAGATTCAGAAGAATTATCAAATTTTGATGTTATAAGTTTCACTCTTTATAATGAAATTATTTCAGAAAATCAAAATCCTGTAATAACTTCAACACCAATAACAAAAGCAAAATTAAATGAATTATACAAGTATGATGTTAACGCTAGAGATCCAAATGGTGATGAATTAAGATACTTCTTAATCGAAAAACCAACAGGAATGGAAATTAATGATGAAACAGGACTAATTACTTGGACACCAACTAAAGTAGCAGAATACGAAGTTGAAGTAAAAGTTGATGACTTAAATGATGGATTTGATACTCAAAAATTCACAATAAAAGTAACAGAAGAAGAAATAGTAATTGATGAAGTAAGAGATATTCATAAATTTACAATACAAGAAATAAGACAAATTAGAAATGGCAATGATTTAGACTTATATGTATACATAAGAAACAAAGGAAACGTTGAAGAAGATAATGTTGAACTAAAGGCAGTAGTAATGCAAACAGGTTTAACAGCAATAAATTACTTTGATTTAGAAACTAATAATCTTGAATGGCATAAGTTAACCTTAAATAGTATGCCAAGAGGAATTTATGCAATTCAGATAATAGCAAAAAGTGATGATCATACTGAAATGAGGTATGTAACATCAAAAATTGGATAAAAATAACTACCGAAACGTTTAAATATGGGTTATAACTATCCAATAACAACATAATAACCATATAATATATGGGGGGTTAAAAAATGAAAAAGTTATTGAGTATAGTATTAATAACAATGCTTGCTTTGGTAAGTTTTGTCTCAGCTTACGATAATGATAGACAAGATTATAAAGAACCATACAGCATTGAAGAAGTTGAGGTTAATGGTCTTGAAATAACAGACGGTCAAACCTTATTAGATGTAAACAGAGGAGATACTGTTTTTGTTAGAATACAATTAGAAGCAAATAGTGATGTAGACGATGTAAAAGTTAAAGCATGGTTTGGTGGTTATGAATATGATGACATAGAAGATGTAACAAATGCATTTGATATAACAGAAGGTAGAACATATCTTAAAGTATTAAGACTTGAATTACCAAATGATATGGATGCAGACGATTACACATTACATATTAAAGCATATGACCAAGATAATTCTGTTGAAACAAGATACAGATTAAAATTAGACATAACAAAACCTAGACATGACTTAAACATACAAGATGTTATTTTCACACCAGGTTTAACAATAAATGCAGATCAACCATTATTTGTTACTGTAAGAGTTGAAAACTTAGGTGCACATAGAGAAGAAGACATCAAAGTTGAAGTTTCTATTCCTGAATTAGGAATATCACAAAGAACTTACATAGATGAATTAGCTTCAGAAGCTGAAAGAGATGAAGATGATGAAGAAACATCTGACTCAAGTGATACAATCTTTGTAGATTTAAGAAACGCACCAAAAGGAACTTATGATTTATATGTGAGAGTTGTATATGATAGAGGTCACGAAGTTGTTGAAGAATTATACACATTAGTTATTGATGGAATGACATACCCAGGAGTATCTGGAAATGTTATTGCAGAAGCTGATGGTAACTCAAAAACAACAGCTCCAGGACAAGGCGTTGTATACAAAATAAGTTTAGCAAATCTTGGAAACACAGCAAGAACCTTTAGCGCTAATGTTGTTGGTGCTGACGCATGGGCAACTGTAAGAGCTGATCCTAATTTTGTAACTGTACAAGCTGGACAAACAAATGACTTATTTGTTTATGTTTCACCTAATGAAAATGTAGCATTAGGAACACAAACATTTACAGTTAAAATTATGGAAGGTTCTGATTTGGTTGAAGAAATAAACTTACAAACAGAAATAACAGGTAAATCAACTGGTAAATACAGTAATGTATTAACTGGTTTAGAAATTGGTTTCATTGTATTATTAATAATTTTAGTAATACTTGGAATAATTATAGCAATAACAAGAGTAAGTAAAAAACCAGAAAGTGAGTCAGGATTTGAAGAACCAGGTAGTGAGTCTCAAACTTACTACTAAACTTTCTTCATTTTTTAACTCTCCTTTTATTTTTTTCTTTTGATTTTTTATATTCTTTATTACCATAATATATTTAAATGACCTTAATTTCTTTTAAGTAACAAAAGAGGGTTGTTATTTATGAACAATAAAATACTAATAATTTTAATAACATTGTTTTTATTACCTCTAGCTTCAGCTTTCACAGTTGAAACTTTTGAACAACAACAAAGTGTATGTCCTACCTCTACAATTTTATTTACTGCAACAGTAACAGGATCAGGAGATTTCACAACAAGTTTATCTGGTTCTGCTTCTCAATTTTCTACTGCTGTTCCAACAGGATTTTCCTTAACTGAATCTTCAAGAACAATATACATCTACGTAACTCCTCCTTCATATACTCAACCAGGAATATACAATTTAAATTTAATAGTGACAGGAAATGGTCAAACACAAACAATTCCATTTACAATCAATATAAACAACTGTCATCCATTACAAATCTCAGGTGAAGCAGAAAAAACAACATGCTCAGGTAATATCCTACAATATGAATTTACTTTCAACAACCCTGGAAACTTTCAAGATATTTACAATTTAGAATTATTAGGAAATGCAGAAGAATTTTTAACATTAAGTCAAGATTCAATAATGCTTAACCCTTCTCAATCAAAAACAGTTTTTATTTATGTAAATGTTCCAAGAGAAGCAGAAGGTAATTATGGTTTTACTTTAACAGCAGAAAGTCAACATAATTCAGAATCAGTTAATGGTGTTTTAAATGTACAAAACTGTTTTGATTTCACAACCACAGTAACACCAGAATATCTAGAAATATGTGAACATTCTTTAGAAGGTATCACTATAGATGTAACAAACCTAGGAGATTCTCAAGATTTATTTGATTTAAGTTTAATAGGCCCTGCATGGGCTAATCTAGAAAATACTAATTTATTAATCAATGCCCAACAATCACAATCAACTAAAGCATTCCTTAATCCAGATTATCAAACAGATGGTAATTACAATCTAAACTTAAGAGTATCTAGTCAAGGATCTGGAACTTCCCAAACAAAAAACATTAACATTGACATAAAAAAATGTTATGATTTAACATTAACAATAGCTGAAGAAGAAGATAAATTATGTGGATCATTATCAAAATTATATCAAGTATTAATTAAAAACACAGGACAATTCCAAAATGATTTTTTCATAGAATCAAATCAACCATTTGCTACTTTAGATGAGAATTATATAACATTAAATTCACAAGAAGAAAAAATAATTAATTTAGAAGTTGCTCCCACAGAAGATTTAGCTCAAGGATATTATGATATAATCATTGTTGCTACAACTTTAGATGATTCAGGAATACAGGCTTCTGATGTTTTAATAACTGAATTAATATCAAAAGAGCAATGTTTCAAACCAACAATAAGTGCAGATAATGCTGATGTATTTCAAGATTCTTCTACCACATTACCAATAATTATTGAAAATCATGGAAGTCAAAAAGTAAAATATGAAATTGCTGTTACAGGAACAGCATCAAGTTTTACTCAAATAAATCCAGGAATTATCGAAGTCTTCCCAGGAGAAGCTGAAACAGTTTATGCGTACATCGCTCCTGGGTCTACCTCTCCCGGAATCTACAAAGCTTCCATATCAGTTAAATTAACAGATTCAACAATATTAGAAACTGAAAATATTAACATTCAAGTTAAAAAATCAACAACAATAATTGAAAAAGAAGAAGGTTTCTTCACTAAATTTGCAAATTGGATTAAAAATTTATTCAAAGCTAAACCACAAATACCAAAAGTAACAGAAGAAGGTATTATTTTAAGCAGCAGTGCCCAATTTAAGTATGATAATCAAATTTACAATCTAACAATACAGGAAATTGAAGAGGATTTTGTAACATTATCTATTGATCAAATCCAAACAATTCTTTTATTAGAAGTTGGTGAAGAAAAAGAACTTGATCTAAACCAAAATGAAGAAAATGATATTTTAATTAAATTAAATGCAATAGCTAATCAAGCACCTCAAATAGCTTTATCTAAAATAATTCCAATAATAGAAGAACCCATTGAAGAAATAGTTGAAGATGAAATTCCAGAAGAAGAGGAAGAAATAGAAGAACCTGAGGAAATTCCAGAAAACTTAACAATTGAAGATCCAGAGAATGAAACAACAACAGAAGAAATTTCTGAAGAAGAACAACAAACATTCTGGCAAAAATACAAATATTACATAATCATCATAGTTGTTATATTAATTTTAATAATATTATTTATGTATTCACAAAAAATACCTGAATTAGATGAAATACAAGATATTGAAGATGAAGTAGAAGAAGAGCCTATTGAAGAAGAAAAAGTAGAAGATTATGATGAATTTGATGAAGAACCTTTAAAAATAGGTAGATGGTTTATTGGTCTTATTATTTTAGCAATTATAATTTACTTAATTTACAAATTTATTGATTTATCAAATATAATTCCTTTATTCATAGTCTATAAATTCTTTATAATTGGGGGCATAATAATACTAATTATTTTATTATTAATTATTAAATATTGGTCTTCCATAATAGAATTCTTTGAAGAAGAAATAGAAGAAGAGAAACCTAAGAAAAAAACAGTTAAAAAAACTACAAAGAAAAAGAAAACAGCTAAAAAGAAATAATTAATCAATAGGAACTTTCCACATAAATTTATTATTTTTTAAGAAATATTTTGTTTGATATACACTTTGTTTAACCTTTCTATAAACAGAATCTATAGT
>JAIOTD010000013.1 GCA_021107205.1 archaeon
CAGGAATTTCAAAATAAACATAATAATTTGTTTTACTGAATTTTTCAAAATAAATTGTAGTTAATATTCTTTCACCTTCTTTGTATAAAGCAAAGTTGTTTAATGTTAAATCATCTTTTGGAGTAAAATTTAAATTTAGTTCTGCTTGGAAAGTTTCATGAACATCATATTCACTTCTTGGAACATCAATAGAAATATCAGCAGCATAAACACTAAATGAAAATAAAATTATGAATAAAAAAAATACACCTCTTTTCATATTATATAGAAGAAAAACTTAACTTATATAGTTTACTTTTGATTAGGAACACAACAAATACAAGGACACCTTAAACCTTTTACATCCCCCATATTGGTCTCATTAAGATAACAATCCTCAGATAATGTATTAACTATTCTTCCACCTTTAGAGTCACATTCATAACTATTTTGTAAGTCACTACAACCAGAAATAATTAACAAACTTAAAACAAATATTATAAATAATAACTTCATTTTTTCTTCTTCAACAACTTTTCAGCTTCTTTAATAGATTTATCTAACTCTCTTTCTAAAGCTTCATCTCTTGCATAATTAGGGTTGGGCTTTGGCATTCTTGAAGGCATTTTCTCACTTACTTGTCTTACTGGAGATGGTCCCCCAGGTTTACTTGGTAATAAATAATTAGATTTACCTTTTCCTTTCTTATTTTTAGGTTTTAACTTCCTATAAGCAAACCAACCAATAACTACTAATATTAAAAATAAAATAGCAATCCATAACCAAGATAAACTTTTACTTTCTTCTTCTTGACATAAAGAATCACTAAAACATTCAGTATCTTCACAATCAACATAACCATCATTATCATCATCAATATTATTATAACATATTTCTTCATTTACTTGAGTTTCACAATCTTCAGGACAACTTATAGTATCTTCATCTAAATCACAATCCCCATCACCACAAAAACTAGGAGTTACACACAAATTATTTTCACAAACTTGATTAAAACAATTAGAATCTTCTAAACATTCAACACAAAATCCACTAGTATCACAATAAGGTGAACCTACTGTACACTCATCATTAGAATCACATCCTGTTTGTTCTCTTGGAACACAAATATTATACAAAGTATTACAATATTCGTCAGCTTGACAGAAACTATCATCAGTACATTCAGGACCTAAATTACCTCCACCTCCGCCACCACCAGTAGAAATTGTTCCTAAACCAACAGATAAACCAACAGCAGTATCTAAAATATTTCCTAAACTACCATCTTCATCTTGTTGCTCTTTAATCCAATTCTCACCAGCTAAAGCATCATTACCTATTGTAGTTCCATCAACAATAAATGATGTTGTATAAACACTATTATCCCAAGAACCAGCTTCATTCTGATCAAAAGATAAAACCTCACTTAATGCAGAATCTCTTGCAATTGAAATTAACATTCCCTTATACAAATTACTATCAGCATGATCTTCTAAATAAGGAACAACATCATCAACATCTTCCCCTAATTTATCCAAAGCCCAAGCAACATAAAAACTAGATTCTTTATCACAGCTTTCACCATTTCTTCTTGGATAACAACCATTATCTAAATTCAATGATACTCTATCTCCATTTTCTTGATCAATAAGATAAAAAGTATTTCCACTTATTCTTAACAATGAAATCATCATACTAGAATCACCTAATTCATTACAATCCACTTCTACAATTTCAGATACATCGTCAAAATCGAAATTTAATCTTATCCATCCAACATTAGGACTTACTTGAATATTTTGGGTATCTTCATCGTTAGTAACTTCACATTGTCCTGTTTCATCAGTTATAATCTGTAAATTCCATCCTGTTGAAGATGAAGAAGATAAAGAATTTTCTAACCAATCTTTCATATCAGAAATATCCTCATTCATATCATCTAAAGCCAAAGCAACTAAAGCAATATCTTTTGTATCACAGTTATTTCCATTAGTTCCACAAGTATCTTGACTTACAATATCATAAATTCCTGTTTTTGCTGAATCTCCACCACCTAATGCTAAAGAAGAAAAAACTAATTCTTCTATATTATTTGAATTCCAATTAATATTATTTTCTAACCAAGTTAAGGCTAAATCTTCATCATAATTCAGAGCATAAGATATATTACTGAATAATAAAACAAAAATCACCAAAAAAATTAACTTCCTCATCGTTTAAAAAAAGGGTAAATTATTTAAAAATGTTTCTATGTACATTATTATGAAATTTCTAGCAAAAGGCAAAAGATCTCGAGTTTACGTTGAAAAAGATCTAGCTATAAAAAGAGCAAAGCCAGAAATAGTGAGAAGAGAAGTTAAATGGTTAAAAATACTAAATAAACATGATATAGGTCCTAAATTAAAAAAATATAATAGAAATTCATTTTCTTACAAATATGTTGAAGGGAAAAGAATACTAGATTGGATAAAATCTAATAAAAATGTTAAATCAATGTTGGTTAACATATTAAATCAATGTAGGACTTTAGATAAATTAAAAATAAATAAATTAGAATTAACAAATCCTTACAAACACATAATTATTAATAAAAAACCAGTTATGATTGATTTTGAAAGATGTTACAAAACAGATAATCCAAAAAATGTAACTCAATTCTGTCAGTATATGATGAGTAGAAATGTTTTCCCAATTTTAGAAGAAAAAAATCTTAATATAAACAAAAAAGAATTTATTAAAATATTAAAAAAATATAAAAGTAAACAAACAGATAATAATTTTGAATGCATAATAAGTTTTATTGAAAATCCTTAATTTATTTCTTCTTAGTTTTCTTCTTTTTTCCAAAAACAAAAGATTTCCGTATAGCATATTGTAAAGGATTCTTAATTGTTTTACAAAAATTATCAGGTTTACAAACACCTAACTCAATATAATAATTATTTTCTCTAGAAGCATGAGGACAATTAGGAGGGGGAAATTTTTTACCTTGTTTCTTATCCCACATTAACTGAGATCTAACATACCCTTCTTTCAAAGGTTCATAATTTCTTTTATTCCAATCTAAAATATAATCTTCCATTTCTTTATACTGATAACCAACACCTTTCAAGAAATTCATTAAAATAAACAAAGCTCTTTTCCTACCATCTTTCTCAATACCTTTAGATAAAATATTCATACAAGGAGGAAAATATTCTTCAGGAATAACTTTTTCAGGAACTTCATAATTTCTTTTAACAATTTCTTTCACAACTTTTTTCTTTTTACTATCCCAATCAAATGCTTGTATAATCAACTTACTAGCTTCATTATCTTCAAAGTTATCTAAAAAACCAATATCAAATTTAACATTCTCAATCTTAGCATCTTCTTTATTAAAATTAAGAATTTTTTCAGGATTAATAGGAATAGAAATTAAACCAGATTTTTCATGGTAACTATAAGGAGCTCTAAAAACATGCCTATTAGATATCAAAATAGTATCTATATCTACAATAGAAAAAGGATCAAATTTTCCATCTTTCATCAAATCTTCTTTTTTCTTACCAATTTCATTAGCAATTTCTTCAACATCTCTTTCACCCAAAAATTTAGAAGTTAAAACTTCCTTTATCATTTCTTTAAGATAAGCAGCAATTACTTTAGGACCATCAGGAAATAATTGTTTAGTTTCAATATTATGTATTTTCTCAGGAAAAGATTCAGCAGGAATTCCAATATGAAATCCTTTATTTCCAGAAAACTTAACAGAAATATTCTTCACATCTTGAAATTTTATAGCTTCTACTAATAAATAAGCAACTATTTTAGAATATTCAAAAGGACCATCAACATCTAATATTAAATCCCAAGAAATTCTTAAGTCATCTAATTGTTTTTGCAACATTCCCGGTTTTAACAATAAAGGATTACTCCACCTTTCTTCAGAAAAATGAAAACTAGTTACACCAGATCTAGCTAATTCTATCACATCATGATCAAAATTTAAAACATCAGGCCTTTTTCCAAAACACTTATCAGAATAAGTAACAACTAACTCCCTATCCTCAGCCATTTTAACCAAATGTCTCATTACTTCTTTATTAGAATAATACTTAGCTAAGTCCATTTTATCTAAGAAATACTTACTAATTTATAAGAATTTATAGAAAACAAATATTATTTCCTAAAAATCCTAAACAAAACCCATATTAATAATAAAGCTCCAACAATAATAAATATCCAAGTTAAATAACTCAAACCAGTATTTCCACAATCAGGTTCTCTCAAACAATCAGGATCACATACACCATCACTAATAAAATCACATATTCCATCAGCACTTCCACTACTACAATCTTCACTACAAGTTAAATAACTCTCACCTTCTTCACAAACACCATTAGAACTACATTGAACAGTAAACTCTAATTCTTCAATATCAAATATCTCTCCAGTATCTAAATTAGTAATTTTAGTTTTAGATAAACTATAATCGCCTAAACTTAAAGGTTTAATATTATAAGCAAACACACCTTCACCAACAAAATTCAAATAATTAACTTCTAAACCATCTTGATTTCTAACTTCCAAATTATCTAAATTATCAACTAATTCAACATTATTAGGCAACTTCTCAAGAACTTCATAATTTCCTTCACCAACCAAAATTCTAATTTCTATATCATCACCTAAATAAATCTCATTATTAACCAAAAGTCTGCTATAATCTTGAGCATAAATTAAACTTGAAAATAATATCAATAACAAAATTATCTTTTTCATATTAATGCCTCCTGTTTCATTTTATCAAAAAATACTAATGTATAATATATTGGTTTTCCTAATTTACTTTCTTTTAATTTATTCCTAGAATCATATTCTTCACATCCATGAATAAATCTTTCAGCAGGACATCTTACCCTACCAAGATCATTATAACATCTTAACATTTCTTCACAATATTCATAACCACTCAAAACACTACCTAATTTTATTGCAGGATTATTATTGCCTGTAGTATCAACAACTGTAAATTTCCTATCTAAAGGAAATCTAACTAAATTCCAAGCATGATTTTTACTTTCTACAGAATAAATGCTTTTTCTATCATAATTTAACTTTCTAATCATTGTTGTTAAAGCAAAAGAGTAATCAACGCAAGTTCCAGTACCTAAGATATCTATAGAAGCTCTTGCATGAATATCACTTAAGGAAATATCATTTAATTCTAATTTTAAATCAGAAACCCATTCCCCCTTACCATTTCCTTGACATTCTAAACTACTTAAATCAGTATCTGTTTTTGGAAGAGGATTAGCAGTGTTATAATTTGAAGGATCTCTGCATATATCTTCACTTCCAAAACAACACATTTCAGCTTCAAAATAATCTTGCATATAAACCCCATCACTAAAACCTTGAATTAAATACAATGCTTGACATTCTTTCTGGACTTTAGCATTTTCATTTGCAAATTTACACGCATGAGCTTTACCACCTTCTAACAAAGTTCCATCACAACAATCAATAGCTTCTTCTATAATATAATCAATATCATCACTACAAACTTCTATTAAATTACAAGAATAATCTTTTGTGTTAATGAATATTTTTTCTCCTTCTACATTAGGCCATTTACTTTCACACCAAGTATCTGTAGGAAAATAAATTGTATTAGTATTCTGACACCTTCTTTTAGCTATAACATAAACAAAAACAGAATCAGTAGATGTCAAACCTTCATTATCGGTTACTTGTAAATTAATTCTATGAACTCCTGGATTTTCAAATTTTAAAGTTAAACTTTCATGTTCTCCTAAAATATTTTCTTCTTCACTCCATTTATATGTTAAAAAATTATTATCTCTATCATAAGAATAACTTCCATCTAAAACAACCCATTGATTAACATAAGCTTCAAGATCAGAACCAGCATCAGCTACAGGTGGTTGATTATCTTCATAAATTACTTGATCTGCAGAGACAAAACTAACTAAGAGTAATAAAATAATCACCATCTTTTTCATAATTATATTCTAGAATTTAGCTTATTTAAATTATTCTTTTTTAACTAACTCTTTCTGTAAATCAATTAATTTAACTTCAAACTCAGACATATCTTCTTGTAATTTATTTTTTATACCTTCTAATTGTAATCCCTGATCTTCAACTAATTTTTTAGCATCATCAATATTTTTACTAACAAATACATCATCACCAACACCCATAAGAACTTCTTTATTTTCTTTTAAATTAGCTTTACTAAATATACCACTTCCTAAAGGAACTAAAAGATCTTTACCTTTTTCAACTTTACCCAAACTATCCAAACTCTCTTGAATATTTTTTAACTCAAGAAGTTGACCCTCAACACTATTTATTTGTTGGTGGATTTGTTTTAAGTTTTCTTGAATTAGTTGAAATTCTATATACTTTTTCTGAAAATCATTTTTTTCCTGACTCATCTTTCTTCTCTTCCTTAGGTTCCTCAGCTACTTTTTCACTAATCTCTTTTTTCTCTTCCACTTCTACTTTCTCTTTGACTTTTCTTACTTTCTTTGGTTTCTCTTTAACTTCTTTTTTCTCTTTCATTTCCTGAACTTCAACACCAATTTCTTTCAAAGCTTTTTTAACTTCGTCAGAAGCAGCATTTTTCTTTATCTTTACTTTTTCATTCAAGAATTCTAAATGATTAATATTACACTTTCTTCTTTTAACATCACCATCTATTAAAACAAAACTATTACTTACTTCATCAACAACAACACATTTTTTACCAGCTTCACGACCAGCTATTTTAACACATAATCTTCCAACATTACTCATATTTCCTAGCCCCCCTAATAAGTTTCCTCTTAAGACATTTACTACAAAGAACACCACCATAGATTCTTTCAGGCCTTTTCTTACTCTTACTAATCTTCTTTAATTGATAAGGCCTTCCTCTTGGAACACCTTTAAGTGTTTCCCCACAACTACTACATTTTGATTTAGCAGGTTTTCTCTTTTTATAAGCAACTTTACTTTTACTACCTGGAGTTCTTACATGAACTTTCCTTAATGTTTTTGATTTTCTTGTTTTCATTTTAATACACTTTCATTACTTTTCTTAAAACCATACTTAGTATTATACTAAATATAATGTAAACCCATAACCAACTGTGAAATATTAAGAAATTAATATCCACACCTTCATAAGTGGCATTTAACCAATTGAATACAACCAGAAATGGAATTATTGTAAATAACATAGGTCTAAAAGAATGCTTCATCATCTTCATGTTTCTTTCCATTAATTCTTTTTGTTTTTTCATCATTTCATCAGGCTGATCTTTTAATTCTTTCATTTCCTTGCTCATTATTTTAATCTCTGCTTTTTCTCGCTTCATATATTTCTGATCTGTAAAATATTTATAAGCTAATGTACTAAGTAAAGTCATAATAAAACTGATTACAATTAATCCCCATACAGGATTCCATCCAACCAATGCCCCTAATGTGGGATCAAAAATTCCTGATAATAAAGCCATCTTATCCGCCCCCCATAACTTTTCTTAATCCTGGATACATATCCATCATATGTTGTTTAGCTATATCTTCGTAGAACCTATATATAATCATTACTGCTAACAAAATTCCAGTTCCTCTAGATAATGCTCCCAATACATCTGCCGAAGCAGCTAAAAATCCTACAGCAATACCACCCATTACTGTTAAAGGCATAATATATCTATGTAAAATTCTTTCTAAAACTCTTTCATCCCTTCTAAATCCGGGAATTTGTAAACCAGAAGACATTATTTGTCTAGCCTGACTTCTCGCATCCATTCCAGCTGTCTGTACCCAAAATAATGAAAATACAACAGCACCTACAATCATTAATAAAGCATAAACAAGTGCGTGACCTAAATCACTAAAAACAAAACTCCCCGTTAAAATATTAGTTACAATCTCAGGGCTACTTACCCATAAAACCAATCCTGACGCGGGAGTATTTCCTGAAAAAGTTCCCAAAATAGGATAACCCCAATTTCCTAGCAATCTCGCCCATAATTGAATATTTGCCATTAAGGCCGCAACTAAAATAACAGGGATATTACTCGTATATAAAAATCTTAGAGGCCATCTAACACCATAACCCCTTACCCTTCCAAAACTCAAAGGTATTTCTACTTTCATTCCTTGTACATAAACAACAACCAGGAAAACAGCTATAGTTGCTAATATAGGAGCTAATGCTAACATAGCTTCTTTAGGATTTCCTCCAATTAAACTTAATATGAATACAAATACCTTACCAATTGGTGCTTGTCCAGTTCCAAAAGCAATAGATCCTGTAGTTGTTAGTGGAGAGAATGCTTTCACCATTACTTCTGCTGAAACTCCGGCCGCAATGAATAAACTTACTCCTGATCCAAAACTCCATTTCTGCATAACTTCATCCATAAATAATATTAAAGTTCCACCTAAAAATAATTGAAATACTAATATCCATGGTGAAACTCCTGGTAAAGGACTTAAACCACCCATAAAAATATAGACTATAGCTTCAAAGATTATAAAAAAGAAAGCTAATAATTTTTGAACTCCTTGAAACATAATTCTACCATCATGCGTTGTAGTATCAAACTTAACTAATCCAGACCCATTTAATAATTGCAAGACAATACTTGCTGTTACAATCGGTCCAATACCCAAACTAATTATACTTCCAAATTGAGCACCCAATATAATAGCTAAGAAATCAAATTGTTCTAAAGCATTTTCCCCTAAACCAAATAAAGGAATAACACCTAAAATGAAATATGAAACTAATATGATAATTCCCCACTTTAACTTTGTCTTAAAACCTAATCTTTTTTCAGTAGGACCTTTTACTTCGGGTAAATTACTAATGAAACCTTTAAGATTCATTTATTTTTCCACCGAGATTTTCGATTTTTTCTCTAGCTTTTTTAGAAATCAGAGCATTATTGATAACATATTTATTTTTTATATCTCCCGCCCCAAGTAATTTATCATAACCTAATAATTTTAAATTAATAATATAATTATCTCCTTCTTTTTTGACTAATTCTTTTTTAACAAAATAATCTAATTTTATTTCTAATAATCCAACATTAATAGTTTTTAGTTTCTTTAATTTCTTTTGAGGTCTCTTAAATCCATGTTTACCAAAATATTTATTTCCATATTCTTTTAGGATTGTTGGTTTTTTCTGATCAGCTCTTTTTCCACTTCCAGCCATGCCTCTTCCACCTCTATTACCAGCACCCCTTCTTTTTTTCATGGCTCCGCCCCCATGAGTCTTACTTCCTCTATACTTTGTAACTTTTCTTCTTTTACTAATTGTCATTATAACATTTTCCTAATAAGATCATTAATTTTTTCTTTTCTATAACCTAAAACACCACCCAATGAAAATGGTTGTTTTATTCCTTTTCTTTCAAAACCTTTTTCGGGTGGTTTTAATTTAAAGAATTGTTTCAATCCAGGAACATCTTTCATTTTCTTCTTAAATTCAAAAAATTCATTTACAAAATCATCATAACTCAATTTGGATTTGTCTTTCAAATATTCTTCTGTTAAATTTTTCTTCCCTGGTAATTTTCCTCTTTTTTGTAATAACAATTTAAAAGTTTCAGAATCTATTTCACCCCATGTAACATAATCTTTTACTTTTTTAATCATTCCAGAATAATTTTCATTACCATCTACAACAACACATGTGTGTTTATTGAATAATCTAAGTAAATTTAAAGTATCTTTTATACCTTTTTTTAATCCAATCTTTCCTCTAATCCTTATAATTGCTATTTTCTTCATTCTTTCTTACCAGTTACAACTCCTGCTTTCTTAATATAATCAGGATGAATTTTAAAATTAGATAATTGTTCTAATGCATTAACACAAGCTTTTACTAAATTAATTTTGGTTGAAGTATTTTTTGCTTTCACATAAGCATCTTTTATTCCCGCTAAAGTTAAAATCTTTTTACATTCTTTTTCAGCACTTAAACCAGTACCTTTTGATGCAGGTAATATAGTAACAATACAACTTCCCATTTTACCTTGAACCTTAAACGGAACAGAATGAGGAGTTCCACAACCACAAGCCCAACTTCCACAACCCCTTTTGATTCTTATCAAATTAAGCTTAGCATTTCTTAATCCTTTTTCTCTTGCAGGCATTGTTTCTTTACTTTTACCATGCCCAATTCCAATAAATCCATCTTTATTACCTACAATTGTTACAGTTGCAAACTTAGGTTTATTACCTTCTTTTGTTTTTTTCTGGGTTTGTTTCCAAATACTTGGTTTACCCCCTCCAAACTTACCTTTGCTCTGACCAACAGATAATAATTCAGATTCAAGATTAGGTAATAATGCATCAACAATTCCTGTTTCAAGAATCTTTAATCCATTATCATAAATTTCATCTATATCAGTAATTTCATTAATTTTCACTTTTCTTCCTATTTCAGTCTTAGGTTTCCAACTTTCTTTATCAAAACCGGAATCTCTCCTAATGCCTACAGGAGTTTCTATAACTTTAGGTTTTTCTTTTTCTACCATTTTAACTCTTCATTATTTTTTCTTTTACTTCCTCAAAATTTTTCACAATACCTTCTTTATCAGATTTGTATTTTTTAATGTGCTCTCCTTTTAATCTATCTTCTTTTGGAAATATATCATCTGAATGAGGAATATTAATACCACCATCTACAACACCTTTTAATGCCGCATATAAACTTGCACCTTTAATTAATCTATGTAAACCAAAATCAGCTATTACTTCTTTTTCTTTAGACTTCTTAGCTAATAATAATCCTGTCAAGTAAGCAGCAGGAATATTTTTTGTACTAAATTTCCAACCAAGTTTTTTTAATTCTTTGCTGCTAACGCCTGTTAAAATTTTATCTCCTTTTTCTTCATATTTTACTATTTGTAAAATAAAGTTATTAAGAGATCTTCTTACAACTAATCTAATCTTACCAGATTTAAGTAATCTTAATCTTTGATTATAATCTGTTTTATTTTGATTTCTTCTTCTATACTTTAAAGTGTATTTTAAATTTTTAGCCATTTTTCTTTTCAATTAAGTTTCTTTCAGTTAAATAAACTTTAATGTGTCTTTTACTTCTGAAGAAACCCCCCTTACATTTTAAGTATAAATCCCTATAAATTTTAGAACTTATCATTTCTTTTGATTTAAGTTCTCTAAGGAAGTTTCTTTGAACTCTTATTTTAGCCATCCAAACTTGTTTATCATTTAATCTTGCATTCCTCTTACCTTTCCTCTTTCCTAAACCTTTTCCCCTTCCTTTTCTTTTTTGTAATTTACTTTTTCTAGTTCTTGATTGAGATATACCTCTTTTAGGTTTGATAACTATAATTCCTTTTTTCTTAAGATTTTTTATATCTTTTTTTGTGATAGCTTCTTTTATCTCTTTAATATTTTCAGGATTAAGTTTAACTCTTTTCTTTCCAACTCCAAATTTGGATTTCGTTATTCTTTTTTGAACTTTTAAATTCATTATTAAGCTCCTAATCCTGCTGATTTTTTGCTTTCCAATACTTTTCTCTTCTCTTCTTTTTCTTTCTTTTCCTTATCTTCTTTTAATTCTTCACTAGTTTTTTCTTCTTTTTTAGTATCTTCTTTCTTTTCCTCTGCTTTTTTCTCAGTTTCTTTTTTCCTTTTATCTTTCTTTTCCTCTTTTTCCTTACTAATTTTCTTCTTTTTCTTCATTTTTTCTTCAGCTTTAGTTAAAAATTCATCTACGTTTTTGATATTTAAAATATTCAAACTTAATTTTTTACATTCTTCAATAATTTTTAACTTATTTTTCAAACCAACATTACTTGATATGACAATATTTTTTTCTTTGATATTTTTTAAATCTTTAAAACTTAAAACTAAAACATATTTTTGTCCATTGATTAGTCCTCTTTTACTATCTACTTTTTTATAGCCTATTTTGGGAACTTTACCTTGTCCAGCTTTTCTTAATCTTAGTTTATTATGAAGACCTTTAGGCTTTCTCCATTTTGCTTCTAATTTCTTCAATTGTCCGCCTTTTCTTCTTATAAATTTCATTTTATTTCCTTACCACTTTTTTCAAAAATATAAATTCCATCTCCAAATATTCTTCTATCAAAACCAGCTCTCCTTGTTGCTTTTTCTAAATTAGCACTAACTTGTCCAGCTTTTTCCTTATCACAACTTTCAACAGTTATAATATCTCCATTTATATTTACTTTAACGTCTTCTAAAATCTTGGATTTTCTTGGCACCTTTTCTCCAAAGAAATTTTTAATAATAACATTATTCCCCTCTATACTAACAGTCATAGGAAAATGACCTGAACATATTTTTAGTTTATATATGAAACCTTCAGTCACACCATTTATTAAATTTTGAATATGGGCTTTATAAGTATTAATTATTTTTTTACTTTTTTTACCTTTAACATTAGATTTAAGAGTAACTTTATTATCTATTTTTTTTATCTCAAATCCAGGATAAAATAATCTTCTCTCATTTTCCCCTTTAGGGCCTTTTACTTTAATTACATAATTCTCGATAGCTAAAGTAATATCTTTAGGAATTATTATTTCTTGAATAAATTCTTTAATTTCCTTCATTTTAGTAAATATAAGCTACGAGTTTTCCTCCAATATTATTTTTTACACATTCAATATGAGTCATTAACCCTTTATTTGTTGAAACAATTAAGATACCAAAATCTTTTGCGGGAAGATGCCTTTTCTCAAACTTTTCTAAATTTTCTTTCTTAAAAGATAATCTTGGTTTTATAACACCGCATTTGTTAATTGCACCTATCAAATTTATATGCAAATAACCTCCACGTCCATCTTCAACCACTTTATAATCTCCAATATATTTGTTATCTTTCATTATTTTCAAAACGTTAACAATGAACTTAGAAGTAGGTTTAACTACACATTCATTTTTTCCAATCTTTTCATAATTCATAATTTGTGAAAATACATTTGCTAATGGATCGTTTAAAGACATTTTTTAACCTCACATATATTTCTTAAATCCTAATTTTTTTGCATTAGCCCTAAAGCATTGTCTGCAAATATTAAGATTATATTGTTGTATATATCCCCCGTTTCTACCACATAGTTTACATTTTTTTATTCCTTTACCAAATTTTCTCTCTTTAGGAGCATTATGTTTAATATACTTCTTCAACTTAGCAGGTTTTACTTCTAACTGTTTGAAAACTTTTTTATAATCACTCGTAGTCATGTTCTTCTCCTTTCTCAATAATTTTAACATTAAATTTATTTTTTATAAATTCCATAGCCTCTTCCTTAGTAATTTTATGTTTTTTACCAATATGAGCTTTCTTTATTCTTCTTTTTATACTATAACCTGGTCTTTCTAATGTAACAGCAACTTCTAAACCAATAATACCTATTTCAACATCATACTCAACGTCAGGAATATCAATATATTCTTTAATTCCAAATGAGAAGTTACCATTATTATCAAATTTATTTCTAATAATTCTATTTTCAATAGCATTTAATAATTTAGAAAGAACTTCTTCAGCTTTTTTCTTCCTTAAAGTAACTTTTGTAGCAATATTTAATTTAGGTCTAATGCTCCAAGTTGGTATTCTTTTCATTGTTTTTGTTTTAACAGGTTTAGCACCAGTAATTTTATTTAATAATTTCACAGCTTTATCTAATCTATCTCCGCTTTCACCAACTCCAATGTTTAGAGTTACTTTCTCTATGCTGATTTCTTTCATTTTATTTTCCATTTTCTTCCAAAGTTATATCTTTGCTAATAACAAAAGCATAATCCTTTAATGTACTAAGTTTATCTTTTCCAGATTTAAGAATAATTTCAGTTTTTCCAGATATTCCTAAAGGTTTTTCTATTTTTTCTATAGTTCCAATATTTCCTTTATGTTTTCCTCCAATCAAGTAAACTAAAGAATTTTTTTCTAATTTTAAATGAGATTTTATTTTATTATTTGTTAAATCAATAATAACACTATCACCAACATTATAATCATTCTTATCCAAAATTAAATTTCTTCCACCATAAAGATTTAATTGAATTTTTTTATTCTTCAAATATTTTTTATCAATTATTTTATAAGGTTTAATATTAGTTTCTTCTTTTTTTATTTTAACCAAAATAAATTTGTTTTTATTATTTATGAAAATCCTATAAGCTTCCTTTGTTTTTGGTATTTCAAAAACGTCCATAATGCCTAAAGGTAATTTATGATCTTTTCTTATTTTTTTATCAACAAGAATTTCTCCTTTATTCAATATTGCTTTTACCTCTCTTGTTGTTTTTGCATAATGTAAAATATTTTTTAATAAAATACTTAGAGGAATACAATCTTTTAATTTATGGGCACCAGGATTAGGTCTTATAATCCACTTAATACCTTTTCTTTGAATTGGCCAACTTTTTGGCGCATTTAATCTTGATAAGTGTTTTTTACTCATTTTTTCCCTTCCTTTCTAAGATTTGTTTTCTCTTTTTATCAACTAATGAAAGTTCAATTATCATCAAATTAGAAGCATTTAATGGATAAGGAGATTTACTTCCATCTTTTTTCACATTTTCAATACCTTCAACGTAAACTTTCATTTTGCTTAAATCAACTTTACTAACATTCCCTTCTTTTTTCTTGAAACTACCCCTCATTATTTGTACTTTGTCATCCTTTCTAATAACCATATTTCTCTTGTTATGGGTTTTCCTTAATTCTTTTGATAAAGTTGAAACTATGAAGCTTTGTTTTTTATGTAATGGAGCATTAACTACATATTTTCTCTGTTTACTTGGTTTCTTACTTTTTTTCCACTTATTACTAAATTCTTTCATTTTAAACAACAATTTTAGCTAACTTTGCTATTCCTGGCCACCTTTCTGTAGCTTCTTTTGCTATTGGACCTTTCAAAATAGTTCCTTTAGGATTTCCTTTATCATCTTTTAATACAACAGCAGCATTATCTTCAAATTTTATTCTTGTTCCATCTGGTCTTCTGTATTCTTTCTTTTGTCTTACAATTACAGCTTGTACAACTTGCTTTTTCATTCCAGGTTTTCCACTTTTAATTGAAGCATCAACCATGTCACCAACGCCAGCAGCAGGAGTCCTCCCCTTGACTGTTTTGTGACCTTTAACTGAAAATATTCTAATTATTTTAGCGCCTGAATTATCACAAGCTTTAATCCTTGTTCCTACAGGCAATGATTTTACAATTCTAGCATTTATAGGTTTCATTTGACAACCTCAACGACAACAAATTTTTTAGTTTTTGATAATGGTTTAGTTTCAATTATTTTTACTTTATCACCAATTTGAGCATTAATACATTCAGGATTATGAGCCCTTATTCTAGATCTTCTTTTTTCATATCTCTCATACTTATACAAATATAATAATCTTGGAAATTCAATAGTTAAACTTTTGTGAGTATCTTTTTTTATTACAATTCCATTAAAGATTCTACCTCTTAATTTCACATCTCCATGGAAAGGACATTTTTTATCATTACACTCTTTACTTGGAGCTTTTACTTCAATTCCAATATTCTTTAATTTTTGTTCCATTTTTCAGTATTTTTTTATTCCCTTTTTCTGTTTCAATTATCCACATATTCTGTGTTTCATCAATGACTTTTCCTTTGATGCCAACCAAACTTTTGTTTTTGGATTCTATTATCTCTATGTGATAACCTATTTTCAGGTTATTCCAATTTTTTATGTTCATTCTACAGAGATTGTTTCCGACGCAAAACCATATTTGACCAGTTCTTCTTTAGCTTTTTTTTTGTGATTTCCTTGTAATTCAACTGTATTACCTTTGTTGGTTCCACCACAAGCAAGTTTGGATTTCAGAGTTTTTGTCAAATCTCTCATGTTTATTTCTTTTGAATCCAAACCTTCAATCAATGTCATCAATTTTCCAAATCTTCTTTTTACAGTTCTTACTTTTATTCTCTGGCTTTCTTTTGTTATTGATTCCCAAGCGCCTATCTCTTTGGGCAGACCAGTAATGGGGTCTATATCACTCATACTTTTTATTTTTATCCTCCATAGCTTTTAGGTACGTTAAAATCCTAGCGACATTTCTTTTAAGTTGAATAACTCTGCCGGGATTTTCTATACTTGTTCCTGTTGAAATTTGAGTATTAACCTTCATTAAATCTTTTTTTAAATCATCTAACCTTAATTTTAATTGAGTTTCATCTAAATTTTTTAATTCGAATTTTTTCATTTTTTCTTAGTTTTATTAACTTCCTTTTTCATAGTAGCTTTTTTCTTTACTTCTTTCTTTTTAACTTCTTTTTTTCCCTTAGGCTTTTCTTCTTCTTTCACTTCCTCAACTACAACTTCTTTATCTTCATGAATTATTCTAACATCATCTGGCAATCTTACATCTGGAGTTAAAATATTAACTTTAATTCCAATAGCACCAGATTTTAATTCAGCAACAACTAAGGCTCTTCTAGTTTGATTTTCACAAATATCCCCCGATTTTTTTAAGTGACCAGAAATAAATCTCCATGTTCTTGATCTACTACTTGGAACACCTCTTCCGGAAATAACAATTTCTGCTCCTGTTGCTCCAGAATCAATAATATTTTGTAAATTTCTATAACCTACTGATTTAAATCTCTTAGCCCCAAATCTTTCAAAATTTGAAACTATTCTTTCAGCAACAGATTTAGGATCTAAATTAGGACTTTCTATTTCTGCAATTTCTACTTGAGGATTTTCCATATTAAAGCTATTTTTAAGGAATGTTATTATTTTGTTAATATTTGCACTTTTTCTACCAACAACCAATCCAGGTCTTGAAGTATGAATAACTATTTTTTCTCCTAAAGGTGTTCTTTTAAGTTCAATTTTACTATAAGCTGCTTTAGGTAATTGATTAGAAATAAATTCCTGGATAAGATACTCTTTCAAATTTTTCTTAATTATGTTTTTCTCAATCATTTTTTAGTTGTTTTTTTCTCCTCTATTTTCTTTTTCTCAATTTCTTTCAAAATAATTTTAATATTAGTTCTTTTCATAACTCTTCTTCTCTTTCTTCCAAAATGCCATTGTTGACTTCCTTTACTTGCTGAGATGTGATATAAAAATAAATCTTTACCCATGCCTAAATTTTGAGCATTAGCTTCAGCACTTTTGATTAATTTTAAAATCTCACCACATACTTTTATAGGATATCTTCCTGTAGCCATATTACCTCTTCTATGAGGAATTTCTTGAATGAATCTTTTGTAAGGAACAGCCATTTTCTTTTCAATAACTCTTTCCAACATTTTTTTTGCTTTGTTTACCTCTTTATTTCTAACAAACCTACAAACTTCAACGCTTGTTTTAGGTGAAATTCCCATATCATTGACATTAACTTTAGCTTCCATTTTATCTTACCGAGATAGCAGAGCTCGATTTTGTTGCTCCAACTCCAGGAGCAGAATGTTGAACTCTTGATCTTGTTAAAATTAATTCCCCTAAACGCATTCCTAAAGATTCTTTAGGGATTTGAACAACAACAAAAGATTTTCCATTATGAACATGAATTAACATATTTACCATCTTAGGCAATATTATCATATCTCTACAATGAGTTCTAATTGGTTTTTTTCTTTTTCCAGATATTGTCTCATCAATTTTTTTCAATAATATTTTTTGAGCTTCAGTAAACCCTCTTTTTATAGTTCTTCTCTTTCTTGTAGGTAATAACTTTGTAAAATCTTCTAATTCCATCTTCTTTAATTCATCCAATTTCTTTCCTTTGAAATAAAATTCTTTAACCATTTTTAATTCCTCTTACCAGTTCTTTTTGCTCTTATTAATCCAACTTTTCTTCCAGGAGGAGCATTTACAGGAGCATTCTTTGGTTTACCTACATGTCTTCCTCTACCAGAACCAAATGGATGATCTACAGCGTTCATAGCTACACCACTTGTTCTTGGATATAATCTTCCTTTTGCTTTCATCATATGATGTTTTTTCCCAGCTTTTACCACAGGTTTTTCCAATCTTCCAGTTCCAGCTATAACTCCAATAGCAGCTTTACATTTAGGATTAAATTTTTTCTCCTTTTTAGAAGGCAATTTGATTAAAACATAACTACTAGTTTTAGAAAGGATTCTTGCAGAATTTCCAGCAGCTCTACAAAATGTACCTTTATTATTCCCTGGAATCTTTTCAATATTATTAATTAAGGTTCCTACAGGTATACTTTTTAATTCCATAATGTTTCCTTTTTGTTCATGGCTTGAAAGTCCGAAAGTTATTTCTTCTCCAACTTTGATTCCTAATGGAGCAGGAATATTAATTATTTCTTTATTTTCAAATTGAACTAATGCTAATGGAGCACTTCTTGCTTTATCATTTATAATATCAATAACTTTTCCAACAGAATTTTCATTTGATTTAGGATACCTTACTTCATGATTATATCTATGACTAGGAGCTTTGTATCTAAGAGAACCTCTTCCCCTTCTCTGTGATATAATTCTCTTTCCCATTTTACATTAAACCTAATTTTGTTGCAATATCAATTGCCGGTGTTTCAGGTGAAATTTTAACATAAGCTTTTTTCTTACCTTTTG
This sequence comes from archaeon, assembly GCA_021107205.1. Lineage (GTDB taxonomy): Archaea > Nanobdellota > Nanobdellia > SCGC-AAA011-G17 > GW2011-AR20 > JAIOTD01. The sequence continues at coordinate 18,603 of JAIOTD010000013.1, forward strand.
AAGTTATTAAAGTTGTAACATTTGTTATTTTAATATTAAACATTTTTTCTAATTCTTCCTTAATTTGTTTTTTTGTAGCAGTTTTATCTACCATGAATACTAATTTGTTTTCACTTTCCATTAATCTAACTGATTTTTCAGTTGACAATGGGAATTTGATTATATCTCTCATTTTCTATTCATGAATAAATTTTCTTTCTCCATAATTTCTAAAGCTTTTTCAGTGAAAATAGTTAATCTTCCACCGCAAGCATCAGGTGCTAATTTTTCAGTATTTAATATTCTAACTTTAGTTAATTCTATTCCTAAAATGTTTTTTCCAGATTTTAATAATTTACAATCATCACCAACAACAATTAATAATCCTCTCTTCTTCCTATATTTTCTACCTCTTAATTTACCTTTTCCAGCTCTTACTTTCTTTACATTCAATCTTTCTAATTCTTTTTCTAAACCAAGTTTATTTAAAACTTGTTCAACTTCTTTTGTTTTAGATAAATCTTCAAATTTATTTTCTAAAAATAAAGGAAAATTTTTAGGTAAAATATGATTTCTTTTTAATAATAATTCCTTAATTAAAGTCGCATTTAAAGCAGATCTTATTGCTTTTCTCCTTTCATTAATATTGATTTTTTTCTTAAATAATTTTTCAGATTTAGGTGGATGAGCTTTTCTTCCCCCCACAGTTCCAGGAGCAAGTGCACCTTCCCATCCAAATTGAGTACCTCTTCTCCACATTGTTTTTCTTGGAACTCTTGAAAATCCATGTCCAGAAGCTCCTTTATAATCATGCATACATCGATTTAGTATAGCAGAATAACCTTATCCAGCTCTTTAATAAGCCCCCTCACTTTGTCTTTTATTTCATAATATAGTTAAGACTGCTCTTTTAATTAAATTAGGATGATAAGTTTCAATAAATTGTATAGGTAAATTAATTTCTTTTA
>JAIOTD010000038.1 GCA_021107205.1 archaeon
GTGTCGTTTGGAATAATAAAATTAGGAGTATGTATTAAACTTATAGTTACACTTAAAATTGCAAATAAAATTATTCCTATGTAAATTATATATTTAATATATTTATTGATGAATGTTAAATCAATTTTGAGTAAGAAAAATATTATAAAAAACATAAAGAAAGTTAAATAAGGGTCTGGAAATATTTTGTTTAATATAGGTATTAGAGGCGTTAATCTAAATAAAAATAATAAATTTATTAATAATATTGGAGAGAAAAAAATAAGTTCTTTCTTTGATTTTTTATTATTTCTCCAATAAATATAAAATAAAAATAGCAAGACTAAAGGAATTAAAGAAGCTGCTATATTTGTAAGTAAATTTTCTTGATTAAAATGCCATAACCATCCTCCATAGTTAGTCCCTCCAATTCCACTTTCTTTTATGTTAATTAAGAATGGAATCCACCAAAATGATGTTAATATTAATGATATTATTCCCGAAACAACTATTTTTATTTTTTCATTAAATGGCTTGTATAATAACAATCCCAATAATAATAGAGATGCAAATATGGCTACAATATGATAAGATAATATTAAAATTGCATATAAAATGATAATAAAATAAAAATATTTTTGTAGTTTTTTATTTTTATAATATAAAATTAAAAGGGCAAAAGCAACGAAAATAGTCCACGCAAATAATTCAGGTATTCTTCCCAATCTGATGAAATTTCCTATTGCTATTGCATTTCCAAATAAGAATAAGAAAAATGTTATTCTTTTTATTTTTGAGAATTTATGTAATTTTCCTAAATACCATATAAAAATAAATGCTATGATAAATATTAAAATTAATGAAACATATGTTGCTATTTTTACATCTTGAAATAACCAATACAAAGGTGTTGTAAAAAAATACCATCCGGGAGGGCTATGTATAAAAGTTGTGAAACTATTGTACCAATATGGACAAAATTTTTGGAAACCACATTCAAATAGAAAAAAAAGTTGAGCCATGTATGAACTAAAATCATTAGTAGTATCTAAAGGAAAATAAAAAAGTAATTTAGATTGATCTATTAATCTAGCTATAAAATTTATTCCTAAAATAATTATTGGAAGGTAGAATACCTCATTTGGTATTTTTTTCATCATCTCACAAGCTGTACATTTGGATTAGGTAATTTTGTTCCATAATATTCTTCCGGAATATCTAAATCATTTGGATAAGAAATCTCCCATATCTTTAAAGGACCTATAATTCTTCCATTATATATTGCTAAAGGCATACCAGATTCATCAGAATATACTTCTGTAAAATATTCAGAGTATTTTCCGAATAAATATAAATCTGTGAATAATGTTTTCTTAACTCTTTGAGATAAATATAAACTTGCTCCTAAGGGATTGACTTGATTATTGTTATTTATAGAAGGAATAATCATTAAACAAGCATCTAAACCATCTCCTTCGAATGTAATTTCTTGACCTTGGAAGAATGAACATTTTAAAGGTATTTCTTGTTGTTCCCCATTATAAATTAAGTAAGCACTTGGTTGATTGAATCTTTGTTGAGTTTCATTATTAATCTCTATGTTTTGGAATGGAACTGTGAATCCTCCTAAACCTGCAGCACCTTCAGGGAATAATTTTCCATTATGGATTATATCTTCGTCTAATGATGTTCCTCCTTGGTAAACTAATAGGAAATCATCTCTTCTTTCTTGTATATTAGGATCTAAACCAAATGTGGGTATCCAAGAATATCTATCATAATTTTCATCAGCACCTATTGAAGAGAATGCAGGATATTTACCTATTTCATCAGATATCATAAGTAAATGGGTTGCTTCATTAGCTTTTAGTAATTCTAGAGCTTCTATTTCATCATGAGCTGTTAATACGTGTCTGCCAATAAAATGATTTATAGCCCCTCTAGCATTTCCACCATCACTTAAAGTAGCTCTTTGGCCTCCATATTGAACCCAGTACCCATAATCCCACCAGTGAGCAAATACAGCATCCTCTTGCGTATTTTCCCTTATCCATTGTCCTGCAACTTGCCATTGTTGATTATAACTAGGGCCTGTAGATACTGCTTGAGCGTTTGTTATTTGCCAGAATCCTATAAAAGTCCAACTTACAAATAAAATTATTGCTATAATAATTCCTGTTTTGATTAAGGTATCTTTTATTTTTTTATGTAAATTAAATACTTTAAATGAAAAATATGAAAATATTACTGCAGTTATAGGAGCAAAAATAAATAATAATCTTATTGCACTTCTTGCTGCTATTACCATCATAATAAACCAAATTAATACAAAAATATATTTCTTGTTTATTTTACTAATATTTTCAAACTCACTCCCTCTCTTGTAAAATAGATTTAGATAATAATATAGGAAAAATAATACAAATAAAACTAAAGATCCTATATAGAGTGATTGGGATATGCTTGTTTCTCCATTCAAAAGGGAACTAGAACTATATCTACTAAATGTAAAAGCGAATATGAAAGAAGTATAAATTGTTGTTAGTTTCCAAGAATCTTTTTTTGAGAATTTTTTACTTATCTGATGGAATAATATTATAGAACCTATAATAAATGCTAATAAATAAAACCATCCATTAAATTGAGATACCCAGTCTGTTAAATATGGTTGATGAGATTCTGCTACTGTTAAACTCCATCTGCTAGTTCCAAAAGGTTCTGTTAATGAAATAAATAACTCAGATATTTTTTTAATTATGAATGAAGGTCCGAAGGAAAATATAATTAAAATTAATCCTAAAATGAAAGTTATAATGAATGACGCTATTCCAGGTGGAAGTTTTTTATTTCTAAATAATAATCTTTTGATTTTAGAATTTTTATCTATAATGAAATTTTTTACTAAACCTACAAATAATGCTAAATTAGCTGTACCTGTTGTTAGAGAAGTTAAAAATGATACTGGATTAAATCTTGTAGGATAATACATGAAAAGTAAAATTTCTGCAGATATCAACCATACAAAGTAAATTATTAAATCTCTTTTTGTGAATTTATCTAAGAATATTTCTGTTAAAGCAAATATGCCCATAATTAAAAATACAAAATTAACTCCCCCCCATACAAGACCCATAGCACCTGTTGATATTCCTGCTAAGATCCCAAGAAATACGCCTTTTTTTAATTTTTTAGATTTCCAAGAGGAAACATAAAAATAAAATGCTGCAAACATCAACATAGTTCCAAAAGCTTCTTTATCCGAAAAACCAGCCATGGTTCTATATAGAAAAGCTGGAAGAACTGTTAAAAATAACGTTGATAATAATGCTATTTTGTAATTAAATAATTTCCTTACTAATAAAAAGAAAAATATAAGACCTATTCCTAATGTTATTGGAGGATATAATATATGAGCTTGCTCTATTGTGATTGAAGGATTAAAGAAATTTATGAATTTATGTAAGTAAGCTATGAAATAAGATAAAAGTTTAAATTCTGCCATGTTAGGAAATCCTAAAGGATAATATCTTAATGTATCTACAGCAAATAAAGTTCCATTTTCTGAAATATGTGTAACATATCTTAAGAAAGCAAAAGGATCAAGAGCCAAAGGTATAAATTTTCCTGTTGTAATATCTTTTAATACACCTAAGTTTTTAGTTCTTATGTTATATGATATCCAAATAATTATAGCTAATGCTAAATAAACTAAATAATTCTTTTTTTCTTTAAAGAATTTAATTAAAGATGATTTTCTTACCTCTAATTCATCGCCCATTTTATATGTAGTCTATACAGATTATTTAAATATGTTACTATATTATCTTTTTATTCCTTCTGAATTCATTTTAAGTACATAATGCTTACATTTGATAGAGGTGTCTGCATATATTTTAAAATTAAGATTTCTTGCATCTTCATAAAACCAAACATCATCAAATGCATTTCTTTCTTTAGAACCCTTAAATTCTATTTTTTCTAAAACATTCTTTTTTATTAA
>JAIOTD010000072.1 GCA_021107205.1 archaeon
AATGACCCTGCTAATGATTGTATTAGCTCTCAAACTTGAGAAGCAATTACATGTAATGAAGCAGTAGATATTATTTCTGCAAGTATTGACCAAAAAGATGGAATTGCAACTGTGGATATAGAATTAGCTGGAGATGTTCCATTACAAGATGAGCTTAAAGTTGGAGATTTAGGTACAGAAACATATCAATATCAAGTATGGGCTAAAATAAATGAAAAATGGTCTAATGTTTTATTTGGTGATATAACTGATACTTTAGGAGTTTCTGGAGGATGTGGTTTTAATACAATTTCTTGTGATAATTCTCAAGTTGATTTTTCAGTTATTGGAAATAGTGTAAAAATAACAGGACCATTAATATTACAGATTACTCAGTTTAGAATTAAAACATTATATGAATCAGGTTCTATGGAAGAAGATGATGTAATTGATGATGTAGAAGGTTAAGTTAAATGGCAACATGCGATAAATGTGGAAAGAAGATAAAGATTTTTGATTCTATTCATTTAGAAATTGGTGGTAAAGAACTTGAAGTTTGTGGTGATTGTAATACTAAAATAGAAAAGGAAAAGAAGAGAAATAAGGAAAAAGAGAAACAATTTGAATTGAAACAGTTGTATAAAGAAGAGAATTATATTTTGGATAAAAATGGAAATCCTATTGTTCAATTAGTCAAATTAAAAAATCCTATATTGGTTGGAATTCAGATTGCTATTGGATTTGTTATTGTTAGTGCTATACTTTGGTTGATATTCTTTTTAATATTTGGAATAAGTTTGTTTATATCTTAATCTACAAAACCTTTTTCTTCCATTTTTTCTATTTGTTCTAAATAATCTCTATCTTTATCCCAAAAGCCGATAATTTTATTTATATCTTTATCGGAGTGGGAAATGGGACTTAATTTTAATTTTATTTTTTCTCCAAATTTTGCATATTTTTTTAAATCTTCATATTTAACAGACTTTTTTAATAAACGATGTACTGCTTTATTTCTGTTGGAATTAAATTCTAATAAATCAAGATATGTTTTTTTATCTATAATGCTCATTAAATAACATATCTCTGTAAGTTCAACTAAACTTTTTTTGACTCCAAATAAAATTTCATATTTTTCTGTTTCTAATTTATTACCTGGAGCTATTTTATCAATTATAGCAATAAAATTTATTATTTTTCTCCTTAAATATAATTCAAGACTATTATGTATTAAATTTATGCCTTCAATGTAACATTTAAATTTTTTAGATTTAAATAATAGTTTTTCCATAATTCGGGCATTTGCATAAATATCTTCAAAATGTTTTTCAGGTATCCCCGAACTCGTATAATTTTTATTCTTTGCCATTTTTGTAACCTTCAAATAACCAATCAATTGCTTTCTCCATATCATCAGCTAAAACAGATATACCTTGTAATATATCTGATAAAAAAGTATATGGCTCTTTTGTACTCGTTCCTTTAAAAAAATAATCAAAAAATATTTCTCCTATTTGAACTTCCTTATATCCCTCCAATCTGCACAATAGATTACACCAATTACTTCTTGGTTCACAAATTTCCCACATTTTAGATAGTAAACCAGGATTCGTTCTTTTTACATGCACAAATATATCCTTAAATTGTTCTAACTCTCTATTTAGGTAATTTAAAATTGATAAAATATCTTCTACTAATTTTTTATAGTCTTGTTCGTAGCTAATACTTTTTATTTTAGAGTCTTTATAATCAAATAAAGCTTTTGAGATTTTATGAAAGCTTACAGCCTTATCTTTCCAACCCCACATTAATTTTAAGTCTTCCTCTGTAGGATACATAGTTTTAATATCCTTTACCGAAAACCAAATTTTGATTATTTCTGTTAAATTATTAAATAAATCATGGCTAAAAAAATATTTTCTTAAATAAAGAATACTCTTATTTTCTATTAAAAAATCATGTAATGAATTTGCATTTATAAATTTAGAAGAATTTAGATTCTTTATATAATCAAAAAAAGGTCTTGTAGGGTCTTTAATATAAACATATATTTTATTTATTTCTTTATTTTTAATAAATTTGTTCAATTGAGATATATCTTCTTTTTTAGGCTTTATTTTAACTGCAATAATTATTTTCTCTTTATCTTTATTTGTAAATAAATCTACTCCACCTTCTACACAAGCTCCACTTTTATGAAAATTTATGCAATCATATCCTTTATTTTCATAAGCTTCTATAATAAACCTATGAATTTCTTTTTCCTCTAAATTCCCTTGAAATAATTCCATATAATTATAACATTACTAAATTTTATAAATTTTCCCCATATCTTTGTTAACATGGAATTTAGTCAGTATTTCTTAGATAAAAATAAAAAAAAGCATTTTTATCTTAAATTAAATAGCTCAAATAAAAAAATTATAACATTTTCTTGGATAGCTTATGATTTTAGTTTTGATAATTTCGTTAAATATTTTAATTATAAATTATTAAAAACAGAAGTCATGTCTAAAGATACTTTCTACTTATTTAAAAAATTCATAAAATTATACTTTGATAATGATTCTTCAATACCTACTTTTTGGTGTTTAAAAAAAGAAAATTTACAATATTTAGGGATATCATTGGGTAAATTTAGTGAATTAATTCAAAAAAAGGAAGGATTTGAATTTGCGTTCCCTTTCTTTTTTAGAGACCAAAATATAATTTTAGTTTTTAAAGGGGTTTCTGGAAGGTTAAATACTTACAAGCTATTTGTATATTTCAATAATAACTATGTAGCCTATATAGATGTAATAAATAATTTTATAAATAAAATTAAAAGATTAGACTCGTCAGCCAATCTAAAACAAATTAAAGAAATTAAAATAAAAGAATCTAGGATTAATGAAACTAAAGAAGAAACCCTTAAATTAAAGTATACTTGTGGGTTTTTAGATTATAATCAATATTTACCATTTTACTTTTTTATTCATAATCCTAAAAATAAAAAAAATTCTAGTATAAGTAACCTATCTCATATTATAGTTAGTTGTAATAATCATAATATAGATTATGATGATAAAAA
>JAIOTD010000069.1 GCA_021107205.1 archaeon
TTTATATTTAAAGAAGCTAAAATTGGAAATAAAATTCCGGAAGCTATTATTAAAAATCCTACATATAAAAATATCCAACTCAAAAAAGGATATATTGCAGTTAAACCAAATAATTTTCCTACTTCACTAGAATACCCTCCTAACATCCCAGTAATATTAAACCCGAATAATAAACCATTTCTAATAAACCAAGGGGCGGAAATTAACAGAAAAACAATTGCCATAACTATTTTTTTCTTAAATTCATATTTTTTTCTGAATAAATTTATTATAAAAACAGCACCTACAACAGGAATGAGTATTAATCCATTTGCTTTAGTTAAATATGTTAAAGCTATAAAAACGCCTGCTAAAATATCATATTTATAACTTTTATCAATAAATGATTTATAGATGAAATATATTGAGAATAAAAATAAAGTATAGTATACATTTTCTGACATCAAAAATGCTGAAAATGCAAAATTAGAAGGTATAATTGAAACTAATAAAGAAACAATCAAAGACTTTTTCTCATTCAAGAATTCTTTTGCTAATAAAAAAGTTGGAAATATTATTAATGAAGAAAGTACAGAATTTATTACTTTCATTATAGAATAAACAATAGTCATATCATTGAAAATATAGGATATGGAAAGCAATATAGGGTATAAAGGCAAATATTGGTGTGTTGGAAGTCCATGAACAGAAAATATTCCAAAATTAAAGAAGCTTCTTGCCATTTTAGCATAAATATAACTATCACTAAAAGCAGAAGGAGAAGGAATAAAGTATGATAGTATTATTTTTAGTAAAGTTACTACTGCAAAAATAATCAAAAGATTTTTTATAATTTTTTTCATAAAACTGCCTCTATTATTGAAAAATATTTATGCATTTTATACACTACTTTTCATGTCGAAACATTTAAATACTCCTTGAAATTTAAGTAACATAATCTAATAATAGCAAATATTATTAATTTAACTTAAAATTTGGAGGGGTGAAAATATAATGGATAAAAAAAAGGTGATAATACCTATATTCTTTAGTTTATTAATTTTGGTTGGTTCTTATTTTGTTTTTAGTGGTCAAATTACAATTACATCAAGTTCAGATTATCAATATATAAGTAATAATTCGATTTCACAATACAGCTGTGCTCCAACAACAGATGCAAACACAAGTAATGTTTCATTACATTTTTGGTTAGAATCTGATGCTTTTTGGGACGGTACTATGGGGGCAGGAAATCTTATAGTAAATTTGACTAACACTTCAACCGTAACCAGTGGAACTGCATATACCTTCAGTTTAAATTCATCTAATATAGCACCATTAGTAGCTATAGGAGATAAAAATTATACATGGGGATGTCTATTTTTAACGAATGATGGAGCTTCATTTTCTTATAATTGGTCAACTAATAAATCAGTTATATTAGATACTCAACCTCCTAGTACAGTTAATATGTCATATCCTGCTGATGCAACTAATAATACAATTCAAGCTAATTCAGCAAGTATAACTACAATGCAATTTGAGTGGACAGTAATTGATGCGGTAAGTCCTATAGTATCATGTAATTTAACAATAAATAATTTGGAAGGTGGAGATGCAACAACTTTCACAGCAGTAAACACAACATTCTGGAATACAACAAATACAACAGCTCTAACAAGTATTAATGTACCATTATTAACAATAGGAAATGCAGGACTCCACAATTATAGCATAACTTGTCAAGACATGGTTGGAAATGTTAACAGCACGGGATTTGCATCAACACCTTTAAGTTTAAATGCAAATTTCACAATAAATGATACTGTAATCCCAACACCAGGAACTGCAACATTATCAGCTACTTCTGTAACAAAAGGAACTGCAGTAACAGTTACTTGTGCAGCAACTGATAATGTAGATGCAAACCCTGTAGAAACAGTATATTATAAAAATCCTGGTAGTAGTGATTATTCAGATACAAATGTAAACCCTTATAGTTTAGCAACAGATTCAATAGGAACCTATACTGTCAAATGTGGAGCAACAGATGATGCAGGTAATACTAATGCATTAGGAAGTGAGTCTACAATTACTGTAACATCATCAACAGATACAGACAGTCCTGGTGGAAGTGGTGGTTCATCAAGTTCAAGCTCTTCAACAACAGTAAATGAAGGAGAAACAGAAGATATTGGAGATTTAACAGGAACAGCTAGAGTATATGCTTATGTAGATTCTAGTGTTGAATTCACTGCAAGTGGAGAATCACATAGCATACACATAGATGCAGTAGATTATGATAACAGTCAAGTAACATTAACTATTAGTTCAGATCCTGTAACCGTAACTATAAATGAAGGTGAAACAGAATTAGTAGATTTAGATGGTGATGGTGTTGATGACTTAGAAATTACATTAACAAGTATTAGTCTTGGAGGACAAGCAGATCTTTCCTTCGATTATTTAGAAGCTGAAGAACCAGGAGATAGTGATGGAGAAACACCTCCAAGTGGAGATACTACACCTCCAGAAGAAACAGGAGGAACATCATTAGTATGGTGGATAATCCTTATAGTGATTGTAATAGCAATTATAGTGTTCTTAGCAACTAAGAAAAAGAGATAACTTTTTTCTTTTTTTATTCTTTTTTTTATATCATCCTTAGAATTATCTACTAATAATGTCATAATTAGTATAATTTAGATTCAATTGTTTAACTTACATTTTGACAAGTTTTTTAAATAAAACAATTATTTTCTTAAAACATATGAACTTAATAGACAAATCATTAAGAACCTTAACAAAAGGAGCAGGAATCTTTTTTGTAGGGATATTTCTATCTAAAATTCTTACTTTTTTATATAGAATAATTGTTGCAAGACTAGGAACAGAACAATATGGTTTGTTGTCTTTAGGATTAGCAATAACAGGAATTTTATCTATTATCGCACTCTGTGGAATGGATAGGGGAGTCTTAAGATATGTATCTTATTATAGGGGTAAAGATGATAAATCAAGTATAAAGGGCACAATTGTTCAATCAAGCATTATAACATTTGGATTAAGTTTAATAATATTTTTTATAATCTTTTTTGGCGCAAATTATATATCTGAAAATATTTTTCATAATATCAAACTTACACCTATTTTAAGAATATTGTCTTTTACTATTTTACTTACCCCTTTAAGAAATATTTATCTTAGTGTTATTAAAGCATTCAAAAAAGTACAATATGACGTATACTCTAGGAGTATAATGGAAAATTTAATTAAAATTGTTTTTACAATAATTTTTATATATTTTGGTTTGAATATTATTGGCGCAGCATTTGCTTATTTAATTGCAGTTATTGGTGGTTTTTTTCTGTCTTTTTATTTTCTGGAAAAAAAAATATTTTCTATTTTTAATACTAAAATAACTTCAATAATTCCTGGTAGGGAATTATTTTCTTATTCTTGGCCATTATTATTTGTAAGCTTTTTAATATCTATAATGTTGTGGGTTGATACATTCATGCTTAGTTATTTTAGAACTGTTTCAGAAGTTGGAATATATAATGTCTCATTACCAACAGCACAATTAATGTATGTTTTTCCACAAGCTTTAATGATTTTATTTTTACCTTTAGCCACAGAACTTTACGCCAAAAATAATAAAAAAGTAATTTTTTCTATTTATAAAATTATTACAAAATGGATATTTCTTTTTAATATAATCTTATTAGCATCTTTTATTTTGTTTTCAGAAAATATTTTGAATATATTTTTTGGAGAAAGTTACATTATTGGATCTTCTAGTTTAATTATCTTAAGTTTTGGTTATTTTATAAATTATTTAACATTAGGGACAAGTAATATTCTTATGGCCTTTAAAAAAACAAAACTATTATTTTTTAATTCAATTATTATAACTTTAATTAATATCCTATTAAATTGGTATTTAATTCCTATTTATGGTATAGAAGGGGCCGCAATTGCTACAAGTTTATCTTTCTTGATATGGGGGATTTTATTATTGATGGAATCTTATTTTTTAATAAAAATTATACCTTTCAATTGGAATTTTCTTAAAATATTATTTTCAATATCAATTGCACTTATTGTTATATCATTCGGATTAAGTTTTTTTGAAAATTATAATTTATTAATATTATTATTAAGTTTATTAATTCTCTTATTAATTTATTCTTTATTACTTATTATCACAAAAGCTTTTGGAAAAGAAGATTTTATTGTAATTAAGATGATTAATCAGAAACTTAATTGGAAGTTTTTAAATAACTTTATTAATAAAATAGATAAAAAATAGTTAATTTTGTAAAAAATCCATTTTATCACAAAATCTTATTTCGCTTGCTGTTAAAATAAGACAGACACTTTTATTTTTAATTCCCAGTTTTTTTAAAGCTTCTAAAGTGGACGCACTTGCTGGTTCTACAAAGAATCCTAATTTCATAAGTTCGGTGAAAGAATGGATTATTTCTTTATCATTTAAATCTATCAATTCATAATCCTCAATTTTATCTAATTTTATTTTATCATGAAGATGTAATCCTTCTATTGAAGAAGCAACCTTCCCTTTCTTAGATGTAGCTCCAATCATTTTAGGATTTAATCCTTTTTCATTTAATCCTTTCCAAACTCCAAAAAACAAAGTACCATTATTAACTGGAGCAATAATATAATTAGGATTTATGGAATTTGCAATTTCTATTCCAATCTCTTTATCACCATTATTTCTTATATCTCCCTGTCCTGGGTTTGCATTATAAATTTTATTCTTTTTCATATAATCATTACTTATTTTAATAGCATCACTATAATCTCCATTTGTAAAATCTATTTTGGGTCTGAATTTTTTGATTAAAGCAAGTTTTTCTTTCCCAATATTTTCAGTTAACCATAGATTACATTCTAAATTATATATAAAAGAATGATAAGCTAAAGAAATTGCAGCATTACCTGTTGATGCGCATCCAACTTTATTAATTTTTTTAGAAATTACATCTTTTATAATCTGATTAGTTTCTCTATCTTTGTGCGATCCTGTTGGATGGATATATTCTAATTTAAGGTAAATTTCATTGTTATACTTACGTGTCAAAATATTTGATTTTATAATGGGTGTTTTCATATAAATCACATTGATTATTAATTGTATTTAATTACTAAATATTTATAAATTTATGGTAATAAAGTATTTTTAATATGGTTGGAATTACAGGATATATAAATAAAGAGAGAAA
>JAIOTD010000016.1 GCA_021107205.1 archaeon
AGCTTTTATTCCTAAAATATTAAGAGATGTTATTGAAAGAAGAAATAGGGTTAAAGAGATTCTAAAGAAAGAAAAAAGTATGGCTTTACAAGCTAGAAGTTATGGATTAAAAACAATAGCAAATTCTACATATGGTTACTTAGGGTTTTTTGGTTCTAGGTATTACTGTAAAGAATGTGCAGCAAGTATTACTTCATGGGCCAGAGAATATATTCAAGATGTAATAAAAAAAGCTGAGAAAGAATTTAATGTAATTTATTCTGATACTGATAGTGTTGCTGTATCTTTAGGTAAAAAAACCAAGAAGGATGCTTTGAATTTCTTAAGTAAAATTAATAGGGAATTACCTAGTTTGATGGAACTTGAATTAGAAGAATTTTACCCTGTAGGAATATTCGTTTCTAAAAAAGGAGAAATTCAAGGTGCAAAGAAGAAATATGCTTTAATTGATAAAAACGGTAAAATGAAAGTGACTGGTTTTGAAACTGTAAGAAAAGATTGGAGTTTAATAGCAAGAGAAACCCAACTTAAAGTTTTAGAAATGATTTTAGAAGAAAAAGATTATAAGAATGCTTTAAAATATGTTAAAAAAGTTATTAAAGATGTTCAAGGGAATAAAATTGATATTAAAAAAATGACAATGACTGTTCAATTAAAAATGAAATTGGAAAATTATAAACAAATTGGTCCTCATGTAGCATTAGCTCAAAAACTAAAAGAAAGAGGTTTACATGTTGGGCCTGGAATGCCGATTAAATTTGTTATTAATGAAGGTAAGGGGAAAATAAGGGATAGAGCAAAGTTGCCTAATGAAAGTAAAAATTATGATATTGATTATTATATATAAATTCAAATTATCCCTAGTGTATAAAAGATTTTTGATGTTTTTGGTATTAATAAAGATCAATTATTAAGTAAAAATCAAATGGGTTTGGGTGAATTTAAATGAGTGATTGGGAAAAATCAGGACAAATAGCTTCTGAGGCTTTGGATTTTGGGAAAAATTTAATCAAAGAAGGTAAAAATGCTTTAGAGGTTTTAAATAAAATAGAAAAGAAAATAAATGAATTAGGTGGAAAACCTGCATTTCCTGCTCAGATATCAATTAATGAAACTGCAGCTCATTGCATTCCTGAAAAAAATGTCGTGTTTAAAGAAGGCGATTTAGTCAAGTTAGATGTCGGCGCCCATGTTAATGGTTGTATAGGGGATAACGCTGTAAGTATAAATTTTGGAGACCATGATAAATTGATTAAAGCTTCTCGTGATGCTTTAAATTCTGCTATTGAAATTGCTAAAATTGGGACTGAGTTAAGAGAAATTGGGAATGTGGTTAATGAAGTTATGAAAAGTTATGAATTTAATGTTATTAAAAATTTAAGCGGGCATGAAATAAAAGAATATGAAACGCATGCAGGATTGACAGTTCCTAATTATGATGATGGTGATAGAACAAAATTAAAAGAAGGTCAAGTAATTGCAATAGAACCTTTTGCAACTACAGGAGTTGGTTTTGTCAAAGAAGGAAAACCTTCAGGAATTTATAGTCTTATAAATCCAAAACAAGTTAGAAACGATACCACAAGAAATGTTTTGAAATTTATTTTGGAAGAATATTCTACATTACCTTTTGCACAAAGATGGTTATCTAAAAAATTTTCAGAATTTCAAATTAAGTTTGCATTAAGGATGTTAGAAAAAGAAGGGATCATTCAAGAGTATAAACAATTAATAGAAAAAGGGAACGGCATTGTAAGTCAAAGTGAACATACTCTTATGATTGGAAAAAATACTAAAATATTAACCAAACGATAATTATTTAAATTAAGAATTCTAATCATATACGATGGAAAAATTAAGTAAAATTATGATAAAAAAGGTGGTGACTGGTTCTTTAAAAAATACTATTCATGATGTTGCGAAAAAAATGAAAAAGTATGATATTAGTTGTGTAATTATTACTGGAAATAAAAAACCAATAGGAATAATAACTGAAAAAGATATGGCTCAAAAAGTTGTTGCGAAAAAAATGAAACTTAATGATCCTGTTACAAAATTAATGTCTAAAAAATTAGTTACTGTTAATCCAGATATGAATGTTTTTTCTTCTGCAAAATTGATGGAAAAACATAATGTAAAAAAACTTCCTGTGGTTAAAAGTGGTATGTTGGTAGCGATAGTTACTCAAACAGATATAACAAGACATTATGCGAGAGAAAGAAAAAGATTTGTTATGAAAAATTTACATTTAAAAAAAGATTTAGGTTATGGTTTTAAATTAAATAAATAATTATCCCATATAGGTGGGAACTTCTTTTTGTATTCCTGCTCTTGCTTTCTTTATGTAAGATTCTTCTAATTCTTTATAACGTTCAATAGTTTCTTTTGTTGATGAAGGAATTACTTTCTTTAATGCATCTTCAAAATATTTCTTTTTAACTGTGTTAGTTTTTATATCTGATCTTAATGCAAGTAGTCCTGCTTCTCTTACTACGGATGCCAAATCTGCTCCAACATAACCTTCTGTTTTTTCTGCTATTTTATCTATGTTTACATCTTTGTCTAATGGCATATTTTTTGTGTGAATTTTAAGAATTTCTAATCTTTCTTTTTTATCAGGAGCTGGAATCATCAAAACCCTGTCAAATCTTCCAGGTCTTAATAATGCAGGATCAATTATATCTGGTCTATTTGTTGCTGCTATTACCACAACATCATTTAATTCTTCTAAACCATCCATTTCTGCTAATAAAGTGTTAACAACCCTTTCTGTAACTTGATGGTCTGTTGCATAACCTCTTCTTGGTGCTATAGAATCTATTTCATCAAAGAATATTATTGTTGGTGAAGCTTGTCTTGCTTTTTCAAATATTTTTCTTATACCTTTTTCTGATTCACCAACATATTTGTTTAATAATTCGGGGCCTTTTATTTGAATAAAATTAGATTCTGATTCGTTAGCAATTGCTTTTGCTAATAAAGTTTTACCAGATCCTGGAGGGCCATATAATAAAATTCCCTTAGGTGGTTTGATCCCTATTCTTTTAAATGCATCAGGATGTTTAAGAGGCCATTCTATAGCTTCTTTTAATTCTTGTTGTATTTGTTTTGCTCCTCCGACATCTTCCCATTTAATATTAGGTGTTTCTACTAAAACTTCTCTTAATGCTGAAGGTCTAACTAATTTTAATGCATATTTAAAATCTTTTTCAGTAACAAGAAGTTTTTCCATTAAGCCTTTTGGAAGTTCTGCTTTTTCTCCTAAATTCATATCAGGTAATACTCTTCTTAGAACATTCATTGCTGCCTCTTTACATAATGCAGATATATCTGCTCCTACAAAACCATGAGTTATTTCGGATAATCTGTTTAAATTAACATCTTTTGTTAAGGGCATATTCCTAGTATGAATTTTAAGAATGTTTAACCTACCTTTTTTATTTGGAACACCAATAGTTACTTCCCTATCAAATCTTCCAGGTCTTCTTAATGCTGGATCTAATGAATTTGGTCTATTTGTTGCCCCAATAACAACTACTTTTCCTCTTTCTTTTAATCCATCCATTTGAGTTAGAATTTGAGAAACAACTCTTCTTTCTAATTCCCCATAAGTTTCTTCTCTCTTGGGGGCTATAGCATCTATCTCATCAAAAAATATAATACTAGGAGCATTTTTTTCAGCTGCTTCAAATATTTCCCTAATCTTTTTTTCAGATTCCCCATAAAATTTATTAACAATTTCAGGACCATTAACCAATATAAAATTAGCTTCTGATTCGTTAGCAACTGCTTTTGCTAATAAAGTTTTACCGGATCCTGGAGGACCATGAAGTAAAACTCCTTTAGGAGGTTCGATTCCTAATTTATTAAAAATACTTGGATGCTTTAATGGTAATTCTACCATCTCTCTTATTTTTGTTATTTCTTCTGATAATCCACCTATATCTTCATATGTAACTTCTGGAATTTTTTCTTCAGAAATTTCTACTGCTTTAGGACTTAATTCCATTTCAGTATTTTCAGTGATCATTACTGCTTGTTTAGGATTTGTGGATGCTACTATAAATCTTAAATTTCCTAATCCAAATCCTTCTGATAAAGATTCTTCAAACATCGAGAAAACATCTTCAAAAAATGGAGATTCGGATAAAGTTCTTCTTCTTGTTTTTGATCCGCCAGGAACTATGATATCTCCTATGGTTACAGCTCTTCCAAGCAAAGCTTTTTTGAATAAATAAGGATCTGCTCTAACCATTATACCTTTTTGAGCAGGTGCAATTGTAACTGATTTAGCTTCTTTTACTTCTGCTTTTCTAATCTTAACATTTTCTCCTATACCTGTTTTAGCATTTCTTCTTAGAATTCCATCCATTCTTATAATATTTCTATCAAGATCTGAAGGATAAGCTCTGTCTACAATACCTACTGTAACTCTTTCCCCCTCTATTTCTACTACATCTCCAGGTCTAACGCCTATTTCTTTCATATTTTGAGAATCAATTCTAACAATGCCTTTGTAGGCTTCTTCTTGGAGTGCTTCTAATACTTTTGATTGGATTTCTTTCATTTTTGAATTATTATTCCCTAACTAATACTATTTTAACCTTTTTATTTGCCCATTTTTTTGGGACTGATACTCTTGTAGATGTTCTGTAAGATCTTACTTTAGTTTCTACGATAGCTTCTGCTTTTTCTATGATAATTTTCATGATACCTATTTTAGGTATTAGAAAGGTATATAATGGTTTGGGTTAAGAAAAGATTATATAATATCTTGATTATTTGAATTAAAATGGAATTAAAATTGGAAGTTGCTAAGAAAGAAGAACTTCAAATATTAGCAGAAATTTATAAAACAGAATTTTCAAAACCACCTTATAATGAAAATTGGACTGATGAGAAAGCAATTGAAAAAATGAATTTCTTTTCAAAAGAATATGATCTTTATTCTATTTTTGCTGATGTTGGTGTTGTTGGTTTTATTGTTATTAATCCTAATTTTATGTGTCCTGGAGAAGTTGCATTTGGAGAAGAGATAGCAATAAAAGAAGATTTTCAAAATAAAGGTATTGGAACTTGGACTTTTAAAGAAATTTTTAAAATCTATAATGAAAAAGGATTCAAAAAGTTTATGGGGATAGTCGATGTTGAATCTAAGGCTTTTGAATTATACAAAGAATTAGGAATTAATCCAAGTAAAAAAGATATTTTAATTGAAAAAGAACTAAAAGATGTTTAATTTTATAGAAGGAGTTAATCTTGTTTATGGAGAAGCTGCTACAGGGAAAACTACTTTGGCTATGCAATTAGCTTTGGAAGAAGCTCAAAATGGAAAAGTTGTTTTTATTGATACTGAAAATGGGTTTTCTACTGAAAGAATAAAACAAATGAATAAAGATTATGAAATTTTGTTAAATAATATTATTGTTTTTAGGGTTAAAAATTTTAAGGATCAACATGAATTAATAAAAAAATTAGGTAAATTTAATGCTATTATAATGGATACTATAGGAATGTTTTATAGGTATGAGATTAAAAATAATGAAAATAAATTTTTGGTTAATAATATGTTAAATAAACAATTAAGGATTTTATCGGAGTTGAAAACTAAAGTTTTGATAACTACTCAAGTTTATTCTGATATGAATAACAATTTAATTCCCATAGGTGGAGAGATTCTTAAAAAATGGTGCAATAAAATTGTAAAGTTAGAAAAAGATCCTAGAAAAATATTATTTGAAAAACCTGAGGAGAATTCTGTTATTTTTGAGATTTCTGATCCTGGTTTTGTTTTTTGAAAGCTTCTACTTTATCCTTATTTTTTTTCATCCACTCTAATTTTTGAGGACATTTCTTATTTATACAGTAATTAAAAGGTCTTGTTCCTTGTCTTATAATTTGAACTAAAGGAAAACCACAACTTTCGCATTTTTTGTCTGTTGGTTTAGGCAATCCTCTTGTTAATGAATGTGTAGTTTTGCATTTCGGGTATGCAGAACATGCTACAAAATAAGATTTGAATCTTCTAGAATATAATATTCTTAAATCTCCTTTTTTACAAACATCACATTTTCCAACTATGGAAGCTTTGTCTCTTGTTTCTTTTAAGGCTCCTAATAAATTTTTACCAATATTTTTTTCATGTTTTTTGAATTTTGTAAGAATTTTTGTTAAGAATTTTTCTGCTCTATCTATGACTTCTTTAGGTTTTTCTTTTTTTTCACGGATTTTTTCTAAATCAACTTCAATTTCTTTTGTTAATTCTTCATCTAAAATCTCTGGAGAATATTTATCTAAAGTTTCTATAGTTTTTAATCCTAAACCAGTAACTTGTAATGAATTTTCTATTATGTAATTTCTTTGATATAAAGCATCAATAATTGCTGCCCTTGTAGATTTAGTTCCTAAATTTCTTTTTTCTAATTCTTTAATTATTGAAGCGGGTGTATATCTTTTAGGTGGTTGTGTTTCTTTACTTAATAGATTTATTTTTTTAATCTTAATTTTTTGATTTTCTTTAAATGGAGGTAATTCTTTTTCTTCTATAAATAAATAAGGTTGATAATAAGCTTGCCATCCAGGTTCTATTGTTCTTGTTCCTTTAGTTACAAAAGGTTCTTTTTTAATTTCTATTTCTACGTTTAATGTTTCTCTTGTAGAGTGTGTTCCAAAACTAGATAAAGTTCTCTTAACAATTAAATCATACACTTTAGTTTGTCTTTCATCTAATTTTTTAGGTATCTCTCCTGTTGGATATATGGCTGGATGGGCAGGATCTGTTTTTTTCCCATTATTTGTTTTTAAGTTTTTTTTTTTTATTATTTATTCCCAAATTTTTGTATATTTTTTTTGTTTCTTTAAACTAGTTAATAATCCTTTATAATTAACAGATTCTGGTAAAATATTAGAAGAGGTTCTTGGATAAGAAATATATGCATTAGTATAAAGTGTTTGAGCAATTTCTAATGTATGTTTGGGACTTATTTTTAATGTTTTATAAGCTTCAATTTGTAAACTTGTTAAATCGAAAGGATTTGGTGGTTCTTTCTGGAATTGTTTTCTTTCTATTTTTTTTACTATTGCTGATTTTTCATCTTTTATTTTCTTATGAATCTTTGTTACTTCTTTTTTATCCCAGAATTTATCTTTTTTATGATTGAATGTTGATTCATTAATAGCTTCTAATTGCCAGAAAGGTACTGGTTTGAATTTTTGTATTTCTAATTCTCTTTCAGAAAGAATTTTTAATGCAGGTCCTTGAACTCTTCCGGTTGATAAAACCTTGAATGAGCCTGCTGCTTTAATTGATAATGTTAAAGCTCTTGTTAAATTAATTCCATATAACCAATCTAATGTGTGTCTTGTTTCTCCAGATTCTATTTGAGGAAAATCTAAAGTTTTTGATGCTTTTTCATAAGATTCTACTAATTCTTTTTTTGTTAGTGTGGAGAATTTCATTCTCTTTGCATTTTTTTTCTTTGCAATAAATCTTATACAATTGTATCCTATAACCGAACCTTCAAGATCATAATCACATGCTACTGTAAATTCTTTAGAATCTTTAACTAATTTTTTTAAAGTATTTAAATATTTTTTACTAAATTGACTTTGCTTAGAAATTAAGTGAGTAGGTATCCATTCATAATTAAACGTCGGGTATGTCCAACCTTTTCCACTTTTTTCTTTTAATCCAAATAAGTGGCCTACGGCACATCCAACAACAATATCTTTCTTTTTGTGTTTTAATTCGTAATAAGGAACTTTAAGATATAATTTTTTCTTAGGTTTTTTATCTGCCAAAGCTTCTGCTATTTTTAGTGCTTGTGATGGCTTTTCACAGATAATTAATTCTGTCATTTTTATAAATAATTAAAAATAAGGTTTTTAAATGTTGTGTAAAATTAAATTTCAATTATTTTTCCTTTTCTACCGACGTTTATCACTAAAGTTTTTCCAACTTTTTCTTCTATACCTTCTGCTTCATGAATATGTCCTGACAATAAAATATCTGGTTGGAATTTTTTAATTGCTTTTTTAATTGCTTTGCTTCCTTTAAATCCTGAAAATTCTGCCTTCGAATCTTCAGCATGCATATGAGTCACCATTATTTTTTTATTTAAATTTTTAATTTTACCAAATCCTCTTTTTAGATGATTGAATATTTCATCATCAGTTAATTGTTCTATTCCAATATCTGCTCCTCCACAACCAAAAATTCCTATATCTTTATAGATTGCATGATAACCATGAATGTTTTTTAATCCATAAAATTCTGCAAAGAAATCTGTTGTAGCAAAAGAATCGTGATTTCCAGGGATAATTAATACTTTTTGGTTATTTTTTACAAATGGGTACATTAAACCTTTTCCAAATTGATCTGCAAATGTTAAATCACCACAAAGAATAATTAAATCTACTTTTTCTTTTTTAGCTTGAGTTGAAAGTTTCTTAGATAAAGATGCATCTCCATGTAAATCTCCTGCTGCTAGGATTTTAAATTTTTTATTCATTTTATAATAATTCTTTAATCAAATGTTTTGTGAAAAATAACACAATTATTGCTATTAAGACTGAAACTAAGCTACTAAAAAGATAATTATTTGGAAAAATAAATGTATCTGCTAAACCCCAAACACCTCTCCAAAAAAGAACTACTGCAGTTCCTATTATTAAAACTTGGGGTATTTTTTTTAACCTTTTCTTCTGTTTTTTATTCATTTTATTACTTTAATATTATTCATATATTTCTGAAGAACTATTGGAACTTTAATAGAACCATCTTTTTGTTGATAGTTTTCTAATATTGCTCTTAACATTCTTGCTGTTGCTAAAGCTGTAGAATTCAAAGTATGAATATGTTTTTTTTCATTACCTTCCAAATATTTTATTTTTAATCTTGCTGCCTGATATGAAGTACAATTACTACAAGAGATTATTTCTTTGTATTCTTTTTCTCTTGGCATATAAGCTTCTATGTCATATTTCTTTGATGCTACAATTCCAAGATCTCCTGTACAAATGTTAACAACTCTGTAAGGTATTTTTAATTTCTTCGTTATTTCTTCTGCATTTTTTAATAATTCTTCATGATATTTCCAAGAATCTTTAGGATCACAGAAAATAAATTGTTCTACTTTATTGAATTGATGAACTCTAAATAATCCTCTTTCATCTACTCCGTGAGACCCTATTTCTTTTCTAAAACAAGTACTATAACCTGCTATTTTGATAGGTAAGTCTTTTTTCTTTAAAGTTTCATTTTGATAGAAAGCGGCTATTGGGTGTTCTGAAGTTGCAATTAAATAAAGATCTTCACCTTCAATTTTATACAACATATTTTCAAAGTCTGCTAAATCTGTAACACCTTCATATGATTTTCTTCTTAACATTTGAGGAGGAAAACATAACATATATCCTTTCTTTGTTAAAAAATCTATAGAATAATTAATTAATGCTCTTTCTAGTAATGCAATTTTATCAAATAAATAATAAAATCCTTTTCCTGCAACTTCGGATGCTTTGGTAAATGATTTTGGATAATGTTTTTCTACTATATTTGCATGAGTGTCTAGTTTTTGAGTCTTAGGGATTTTCCCCCATTTTCTTATTACTTTATTTTCATTTTCATCTTTTCCATAAGGAACAGATTTATGCATAATATTAGGTAATCTCATTAAGTAATGATTTATTTTTTCTTTAATTTTTGATTGTTTTTCTTCCAAATCATTTATTTTCTTAGGTAACTCTTTAGCTAATTTTATTTCCTTAGTAGCTGGTTGTTTTTGTTTTTTGAGTTTGTTTATTTCTAAAGAAATAGTGTTTCTTTTATGTCTTAATTCTTCTATTTGTTTCTTTAATTTTAAGCTTTCTTTGTCTAATTTGGTTAAATCATCAAGCCATTTGATCTTTTCGGGATCTTTCCTTCTCTTTAGACTTTCCTTGATAATTTCGGGATCTTTCCTTATTAAATTGATATCTAGCATGTATTTAAGAAAGATTTTATTGGATTATAAAGATTACTATACGCAAGATTTAAAAGTATTGTGTTAAATATATATTTTTGAGAGAAACCTTTAAATATGTGTTGGTTCATATAATGTTTGGGGTTAAAAATTTGGTTAAAAATTTAGTTAAAAAAACAAATATTTTTGAAGTATTTTTTAGAAAGAAACCTGCAATGATTTTAGTTTCTTTAAGAAGAGGCGGCAGAAGTAAATATGGAAGCATTTTAGCTAAAGAAGTAGATTGTACTTATTCTCATGCTGTTAAAATTCTTCAGGAAATGGAAAAGGCTAGATTAGTTAATTTTGAAAAACATGGTAGAATTAAATCAATAAAATTAACTGAAAACGGAAATAAAGTAGCAGAACATATTGAAAAGATAAAAGATATTTTATAATTATTCTAATTCTTTTAACAAAGGATTTATATTAACCTTAGAAATATTTTGTTTTACTAAGCTTT
Organism: archaeon; assembly: GCA_021107205.1. Classification (GTDB taxonomy): domain Archaea; phylum Nanobdellota; class Nanobdellia; order SCGC-AAA011-G17; family GW2011-AR20; genus JAIOTD01. The sequence continues at coordinate 10,465 of JAIOTD010000016.1, forward strand.
GTTTTTTAATTTGTGGTAATAACGAATCATATGTTGGTTTTTTAATTTGATAAAGAATTCCTATAGGCAATTTATTTTCTTCCAATGTTTTTTTATGAGCTGCAAATAAATCATTAGTATTGTGCTTTGTTTTTTGTAAATCATAAATTCTTTTTTCAAACCAATCGTATGTGTTTAAATAATTAAAACTAACGCATGGTTGAAATACATCAATTAAAGAAAATCCTTTGTGTTTTATTCCTTTTACAATTAAATTAACTAAATGATCTAATCTTCCTGAAAATCCTCTTGAAACAAAAGTTGCTCCTGAAGATAATGCTATTGATAAGGGGTTTAATGGGTTTTCAATATTTCCAAAAGGTGTTGTTTTAGATTTGAAGTTTAAACTTGTTGTTGGGGAAACTTGTCCTGTTGTTAAACCATAAATTTGATTATTGTGTACAATATATGTTATATCTATATTTCTCCTCATAGCATGAATTAAATGATTTCCTCCAATACCATAACCATCACCATCTCCTGCACAACCAATAACTGTTAAATCATTATTAGATAATTTAACTCCTGTTGCTACTGGCAATACTCTTCCATGAACACCTTCGAAGCCATATGTTTTTAGATAATGAGGAATTTTTCCAGAACAACCAATACCTGAAACCACAACTGCATTTTCATTTTTTATATTTAATTTGGCTAGTGCTTTTTTTAGAGCTGATAAAATAGGAAAATTTCCACACCCCGGACACCATTGAGATTTGTGATTAATAAAATAATTTTCTGATTTCATTTTAACCTCTTTTTTAATTCATTATGGATATAATCAACTGAAAATGGCCTTCCATCATATTTTAAAATTTTATTTTTGATGTCTATTCCTATTTTTTCTTTAATTATTCCTGCTAATTGTGCTGTTTGATTGCCTTCGACAATTATTAAATTCTTAGATTTATTTAAGATATTTTTAACTTCTTTTGAAGGAAATGGACTTACACAAATTATTTGTAATAAACTAAATTTATTTTTCATCAATTCTTGAGTTTCTAAAATTGGAGTTTTACAAGATCCCCATGAAACTACTAAATTTTTAGAATTTTTTCCATGAATTTTGTATCCTTTTATTTCTTTTCCTGCTTTTTCTAATTTTCTCTCTCTTTTTTCAAGCATTTTCATCCTGTTAATTGGATCTTCTGAAGTAAATCCTGTTTCATCGTGTTCGTAACTAGAACAAATGTGATAACAGTTTTTTTGTCCCGGTATTGCTCTTAAAGAAATTCCATCTTGAGTGAATTGATGTCTTTTATAATTTTTAATTTTAGATGCTTGTTCATTAGATAATAATTTTCCTCTATTTATTTTTAAATTATTATTTGGGTAATTTATTGTAGAATAACTTTCAGATAATGTTTTATCAATCATAACAATAACAGGTGTTTGATATTTTTCTGCTAAATTAAAAGCATGAAAAGTTTGGTGATAACATTCTTCTATATCTCCAGGGCATAAAACTATCTTTGGAAATTCTCCTTGAGATGCATGTAAAACAAATCTTAAATCAGATTGATCAGTGTATGTTGGTAAACCAGTACTCGGGCCTGCTCTTTGGGATTCTATTATAACTAAAGGGGTTTCAGATATCCCTGCTAATCCTAATGCTTCTGTCATTAATGCAAATCCTCCTCCTGAAGTTGCTGTCATAGATCTTACTCCTGTAAAAGAAGCTCCTATTGCCATATTAATGGCTGCTAATTCATCTTCTGTCTGTTTTACTACAATATTGTATTTTTGATCATTATTAGCCATAACATGTAATATTGAAGTTGCCGGGGTCATCGGATAAGCGGAAATAAATTTACATCCTGCTTTTATGGATGCTAGAGCTACAGCTTCATTTCCACTTAAGAATATTTTTAAAGGTGATTTTATTTTTTTGATTTTATGTGGAAAATTGTATTTGAAATTTTTAAGTACATAATCGTGACTTAACTTAGCTGCTAAAATATTATCTTTTATTATTTTTTCTGATTTTCCTGAAAATATTTGTTTTAATATTTTATCTAAAATTGTTAAATCTAATTGAAGTAAACCTAAACAAGCTCCTGCAGTTATGGAATTAATATATTTTCCATTGAATTTTTTTGATAATTGTTTAATGGGTATTGGAGATAAGTGAACTCCTGTTTTTCCTTTGATTTTAAAAGAAGAATCACAAATTATTGCTCCGTTCTTACTTAATTCATTTGAATGTAAATCTATTGTTTTTTCATCTAAAGCTATTAAAATATCTATATGATCTAAAGATGATTCTATTTTTTTAGATTCTGCTCTTACAGTATAAGTGTTATGCCCTCCCTTAATTAAAGAAGGATAATCTTTGCTTGAATAAATGTAAAGACCTTCTCTTTGAAGAAATTTTGAAAGAATGTGTCCTAAAGAATTTACTCCAGATCCTGCAGGACCCCCTATTTTAATTATCACCTCATTTCTTTCCATTGTTAATTTTAATATTTATATTATATAAAAAGGATTCTATTCAATAAAACGGGCCCTGAGGGATTTGAACCCCCGACCCTCTGGTTAAGAGCCAGATGCTCTACCAAACTGAGCTAAGGGCCCGCAAGATTTGATATTATTGTTCAGTTTAAATAAGTTTTTATAGTTATTAGTTTTAAATCTGATTGATGAATAAAATTCTAATTAATGTTAAAAGTGTTAAGGTTTTAGACTATAATAGAAATACAAATAATTATGATCTTGAAATAAATTTAGATATTAATGGAAATGAGAGAAATATTAAGAGAACCTACGAACCTAAAAATGCTGAAATAATTTACAAAGATTTAATTGAATTTATTAAAAATAAATTTGAAGAAGAAAATACTGTTTTTAGTGATGATCCTTTAGAAGGAAATATAATTTTAATTGATAACGTTGAAGATATTGAAGATAAAATGATTATGTTTTTTAAGAAATTAAATGATAAAGTGAGGGGTTTTAAGACTATGAGGGTTCATGAAGGTTTCATAAATATGTATCATTCATTTAAAGGTTTATCAATAAGTTTTTAAATTAAATAATTAAATAATTTTTAAAATGAAGAAAGATATTATTCTATGTCTTGGTGGAGGAGCTATGACGGGAATATTTGGTATGGGCGTTGTTAGTGTACTTGAGGAAATGAATTTATATCCAAGAATAAGGGCTGTTTATGGTTCTTCTGCAGGAGTTCCTAATGGAGCTTATTTTTTGACAAAACAATCAAAATTAGGGTCTTCTGTATATCTCAAAGATTTAACTCATAATTTTATATTTCCAATAAACTATTTTATTAATGTCTGGAAGAAATATAAATATGGTTTTAATAAAAAAATTGACGATTCTATTGATATAAATTATGCAATGAAAGTAATGCGTTATAAAAAACCTCTAAATGTTAATAAATTAAAAAATTCAAAAATTCCTTTATATGCAAAATTAATTAATATTAATACTTTAAAGGTTGAGTATGTTGATGTAAGAAAAGATCCTTTGAAAGTTATAAGGGCCGGAATTAGTATTGTTCCTTATTATTCTTCTTCTGCTAAAATTGGAAGAAAAAGATATATTGATGGTGCTGTAGCAGAACCTATTGGATTAAGAAAATTAATGAAAAGATACCCCCATCATAAAATTATAGTTATAATTAATTATTGGAAATTTAGGGCTTATTGGCAAGGACTAAAAACATTTTTAGAAAGTTTTATTGTAAAAAGAATGTATAAAAAACCAATATTTAAATTATTTATTAAAGGTGATAAAAGGTTGTGGAAAGATATTAGTTTGGCTGAGAAAAGGAGGAGAGTTTTACTTATACATCCACCAAAAAATAATCCTTCACTCCAATGGACAACAGATCATAATAAATTAATGACGACGTATAAAATGGGGATTAAAGAAGCTCAAAAAGTTAAAAAATTTCTTAAAATTTAATTAATGATTTTTTTTAATTCTTTTTTTCTTCTTCTATTATGGTATTCATATGATCCTATAGTTCCAAATACACTTAGAATATATGTTAATGCTGCACCACCCATAAGATTATCACACTCTCTTACTGTTAATTTATGTTCTATAACTTGTCTTTTTTGAAGAGTTGGTTGTTCTTGATTAACCAATTCCATTCTTTGATAATTAAAATGTGTAAAGAAGAAAATACTTGCTAGAAGAAGAGGGAATCCTATTCTGAAATATTCTCTATCTTTTTTGTCATATTTTTCATTGATTTGTTCTTCAGTAATTTCTGGCATGATCGCTGAAGTATTATGGAGATTTATAAAGATTCTTGTAAAAATTTCTCTATTTTTTATTAGTAAACAATGCTTAAAAGTTTTAATCATAATTATAATCTATTGTATTTCCAATATATTTGATATCCTATATATTGTTTATCCAATAAAATAGAAAAATATATAAAGCTTAAAAGTTTTAATCAAATATTAAAATGAAAACACCAAAATATATCGATGTAAGAGGCCTTTTATGTCTACAAATACTACATAAATTAAAGAAGAAAAAACTTTGTGGCGATGAATTAGCCGAATATATAGGGAATAAAAAGTATGGTAAATTAACACCAGGAACAATATATCCTGCATTAAAATTCTTAAGAGAAAATAAATTAATTATTTTTAGACAAGATGGTAGAAAAAAGATCTATAAATTAACTAAGAAAGGTGAAAGAGAATATAAAATTGCGAGAAGAATGTTTAAAAAAATGTTTAAAGAATTATTATAATAAAAATTAAGAGAAGAATTATCTTCTCTTTTTTGTTGTTTTCTTTTTCACTGTTTTCTTTTTCACTGTTTTCTTCTTTTTCTTTTTTCCGCCTCTAGCCATCTTTGCTTCACAGACATTACCCTTTCCATCAACATAGTAAAGGAATCCTGTTTGTCTCTTAATTACGTTTTTTGCTATTATTTTTCCCATAGAATCGCACCTCCTTTTTTAATTATATCGTTGATATTGAAAAGAATTATTGGTATATAAATTTATTTATTCTAGAGTATCCAACGGAGATTTAACTTTTTTTAATTGTTTATTTGATACATGTGTATAAATTTGGGTTGTAGATATAGAAGCATGTCCTAAAAGTTCTTGAATAAGTCTTATGTCAACACCTTCGTCAAGTAAATGGGTAGCATAAGAATGTCTTAGTTTATGAGGGCTTACTTTCTTATTTAAACCTGCTTTTTTAGCTGCATTCTCCACTATCTTTTGTATATTTCTAGGTGTTATTGTATTATTCTTTCCTGGAAATAGATATTTCTCTTCTTCAGGCAGGGTTAAAATATATTTTTTTAGATCTTCTACTAAAGAATGAGGGACTTGAAAGAATCTATCTTTTCCCCCTTTTCCACCCCTTACCCAAGATTCTCTATTTTCTAAGTTAATATCATTTATTTTTAAATTAGTTAATTCAGAAACTCTTAATCCTGTTGAATAAAGAAATCTAATTATTAATTTAGACTTATCATTTTTGGCTGCATCTATTAATTTAATAATTTCTTCCTTGGTTAGAACTTCTGGTATTTGCTTAGAAGTTTTAGGCGTCTTAATATTTACTACATTTTTCTTTAGAATATCGTCATAAAGAAATTTTAATGCTGAAATTTTTAATGAAATTGTTTTTGAAGATAAATTTTTTGAAGTTAAATCTGCAAAGTATTCTTTTATATCATCTTCAATTATTTCTTCTGGTTGCTTTTTGATATAATCTAAGAATAATTTATTGTGATTTAGGTAAGTCTTAATAGTATTATTTGCAAAACCTCTTAATTTCAATTCTGTTTCTAGTTTTTTAATCATCTTTTAGGAATTTTAACATATCTGCTTTGAATTTTATATTTCTTATTTTTTTCTAATTTCCTATGAATATTATATGCTACTGTAT
>JAIOTD010000062.1 GCA_021107205.1 archaeon
ATAAACCATATCCAAACAAAAAGCTTTTAAACATTTAAATGTTTTCTGTATTGATTCAAATGTCAACTTTATGGATAATATTAATAATTGTAGCTGTTATAGTGTTTTTCTTAATAGTAATGTATAATCGTTTAATAAATTTAAAGAATAGAATAGAAAATGCTTGGTCTCAAATTGATGTTCAATTAAAAAGAAGATATAATTTAATACCCAACTTAGTAAAAGCAGTAAAAGGTTACATGAAACATGAAAAAACATTATTGGAAAACATTACAAAAGCGAGATCCTCTTTAGTTAATGGATCTGTGCAAGAGAAAGCTAAATCTTCTAATATGGTTTCAGATGCTTTAAAATCAATATTTGCAGTAGCAGAAAATTATCCTGACTTAAAAGCTAGTAAAAATTTCCAAATGTTACAAGAAGAATTATCTGGAACTGAAAATAAAATTGCATATGCAAGACAATTTTATAATGATAGTGTTATGAGTTTTAATACAGCAATTCAAAAATTCCCCACAAACATGATGGCAAATATATTAGGATTTAAAGATAAAGAATTTTTCAAAACAGAAGGAAAAGAAAGAAAAGTTGTTGATGTAAACTTTTAAATTATTATGTACTCTCAAATTTCTTCAAATAAGTGGAAATCAGTATTTTTATTTGCGGCATTTATAATATTAGTTTTAGTAATTTTTTTTATAGTTAATTTATTATTTTTTCAAGGTTATATATTCATAATCATAGCTGCAGTAATAGCTATTATTTTTTCTTTAATAAGTTATTATTCAGGAGATAAAATGGTTTTAGCAATGGTTAAAGCAAAATCAGCAAAAAAACCAGAACATACTCATTTAATTAATATTGTAGAAGGTTTGTCTATAGCAGCAGGAATTCCAAAACCAAAAATTTATGTTATGCCTGGAGTTCAAATAAATGCTTTTGCAGCAGGAACCTCACCTGAGAAAGCTTCAGTTGCAGTTACAGAAGGAGCTTTATCCAAGTTAAATAGACAGGAATTAGAGGGCGTAATTGCCCATGAAATTTCACATATTAAAAATTATGATATAAGAGTTATGTTATTAGCTTCTGTTTTAGTAGGGATAATAGTTTTTATTAGTCAAATATTGTTAAGAAGTTTTCTTTTTGGTGGTTTAAGAGGAAATAGACAAAGTGGAGGAGGAATTCAAGTTGCCTTGATGGTTGTTGGTATTGTTTTATTAATATTATCTCCCCTAATTGCACAAATAATCAAGTTAGCAATTTCAAGAAAAAGAGAATATTTAGCAGATGCTTCAGGAGCATTGATAACAAGATACCCTCCAGGATTAGCAAATGCTTTAAAGAAAATTAAAGGAGATCATGAAGAATTAAAAACTGCAACAGACGCAACAGCCCATTTATTTATCTCAAGTCCATTTAAGAAAAAACAATGGTTACACAGTTTATTTTCTACACATCCAGATATAAATGATAGGATAAAAAAATTAGAATCAATGTAAAAATTTCATGTAATTAAACTCTTTTCTTGATTTTTTCAATGACATATGACAACGTTCAGAAATATCATCAACTTTATTTTGGGTTTTTATATTTCTCATTTTAGCTTGCCACATTTTCAAAAACCGAGTATTTCTATGGTAATTAACATATTTATTTCTTTGATTCTTTTTAGCTAAAGCCACACCCCAACTCATCAATATTTTTCTATAAATCCAGAACCTGTAATAATTATTCCTTCTAACTCTTCCTTTAAACACATCAGACTTACTTAAATTATCAAAACCTCTAGATAAATTTTCATCATAATATTCACTAGGTATATTTTCTTCAATCCAATTAAAAATCTCATCAAAATTTTCTCTTAATTCATCAAAGCTATTCAATATTAAACTAGAATCTTTTTCATTAAAAATTAATTTTAAAAAATTAAACATTGTTCCAATTCTTTCCCTTTCATAAAAATCCTTGCCACCATGAATTAAAAGTTCTAAATCATTTATCGAAGCTCTAACATCACCATCATTCCTCCTAGAAATTTCTTTTAAATCAGTCTCACTAATATCAAAACCACCCTTTTTACAAATATTTTTTAAAATTTCAAAAATAAATAAATGATGGACTTTACTAAATTCTATATTTTCACATTTTTTCTTTAATGTATTAAATCTTTTATCCCAAAGATCATTTGCAACAAAAACAATAGCATGATTCTTATTATCTAACAAACCAGTTAAATATTGTAAACCACCCCTATCCTTTAGATTTAAACCATCCAATTCGTCAATTAATATTAACTTCTTTTTATTAAACAAACTTTGTTGATTAAATGCATTACCTACTATAGATTCAACTTGCTCTTTATTTCTATAATCAGAAGCATTTACTTCTATGACTTCATAATCTAAATCTTTAGCTAAAGCATAGATACAAGAAGTTTTACCAACACCAACACCACCATAAACCAAACAAGGTTGTTTTGTAATCAAACATCTTTTTAGTTTCTTAATTGCTAAATCATGCCCTTTAATTTCATTAGACGATTTCGGCTTATATTTTTGTAATAACATCTTAAAAAGTTCTATATTTCCTATAATGTTTTATTTTAAATATTGTAGCTAAAAATATTAAAAAGTTAAGGACATACAAACTAAAGCAAAACATACAAATTGTTCCAAAAACAAACAAAGAAATATAAAATAAAAATATTGAATAACCTAAAGCTAAAAAAGCATATACTATAAAAATATTAAAAAGCCTTCTAGATTTTTTTATATTTCCACTTAAATGCATTATTGCAAAAATAAAAATTAACAAATAAGCAACTAATCCAAATAATGCAATAGGTATTGAAAATATATGGGAATATTCACTTTGAGTAACTTTACTACAACTATCTTCTTCAGTAGATAAACAAAATCCAGTATCATTGTAATGATCATATGTTAAATAACCAGAAATTAAAATACCTAATATAGAAATTATTGCTAAAAACATAAAATAATTTTTGGTTTTCATTTTAAAGCAAAGCTTGCAAGTAAGGCCTCTATTTGTACAAATTCATCACTACCCTCTGTTAATCTAAACTCTATTTCACCACATTTTTCTATCATTTTTAATTTTCTTTCATCACTTATTTCTAAATACCATATATCCTTTTGAATTTGTTTAATTAATTCTAAGGAATTTAAACCATGATGTAACATCAAATTCAAGATTTTATCTCTCGCTTTGATAAAATCTCCTTTCACACTTAAATCAATTATTTCTTTCATCTCTTTTGGTTTAGCTTCTGAAACAATTTCATAAATTAATTCTTCCGTTATATCTTTAGAAACTACAGAACAGCTTTGCATTATATTTTGTAATCTTCTCACATCTCCTTCACTTATTTGATATAAAATCTTTTTAACATCCTCTTTTACTTTCAAACCTTCTTTCCCAGAAATATCATCAATTACACTAAAAATATCTTCCATACTTAATGGCTTAAACCTAAACAAGCTACATCTACTTTGAATAGGTTCTATAATTTTAGAAGAATAATTACAACTTAAACAAAATCTTGTAGAATGAGCATAATTCTCCATTGTTCTTCTTAATGCTTGTTGAGCCTCTTTTGTTAAACTATCACATTCGTCTAAATAAATTAATTTAAAAGGAACATCCCCTATTGCTTTAGTTCTAGCAAAATCTTTTATTGTATTTCTAACAACATCTATACCTCTTTCATCACTAGCGTTTAATTCTAAAAAATTTTGATTTATTTGATTTCCATATAATTTTCTAGATATAACTAAAATCAAACTTGTTTTCCCTGTACCTGCAGGTC
>JAIOTD010000035.1 GCA_021107205.1 archaeon
ATCATAGGATTCTTGATAGGTTTGTATTTAGTTTATCTTTTTTTAACAACAGGGGAAGTGGGACATTTACCTTTAACAATTTTAACTATGCTTTTAATAACCACTGGAATACAAATAGGTTTATTTGGATTTTTAGCTGATATGAAAAAACAAAATTAAATTTACAACAATATCTTTTTAAGTTTTTTTGTATATTTTATAAAACCATGAAAATAACATTAATAAGTCCTAATTTATCTACAAGTGATAGATATGGAAAAGCACTCGGTAAAGTAGGACCAACCACAGAACCTTTAGGTTTAGCTTATTTAGCTTCAGCTATAAAACAAAATAGAAACGATTTTGTAGAAATAATAGATTCTGCCGCTTTAGATTATGGTGAGAAAGAATTATTTAATCATTTAAAGAAAACTAATCCCGATATAATAGGAGTTACTGTTTTGACTCCTATGTATATTAGAGCAACAGAAACAATAAATGTAGCTAAAAGAGCTTGTCCTAATGCAAAGATAATTGTTGGAGGAGCCCATGTTACAATATTTCCTAAACAAATATTAGAAGAAAATGAAAAAATAGACTATGCTGTTATAGGTGAAGGAGAAATAACTATAATTGAATTATTAAATGCTATTGAGAAAAATAAAGTACCTAGTTCTATAAAAGGTATAGGGTATAGGAATAAAAAAAGTATTAAAATAAATCAACTAAGAGAATTTATAACTGATTTAGATATAATTCCTCTTCCTGCAAGAAAATTATTACCTATGAAAAAATATAAGCCCGCACCAACTTATTATAATAAATTGCCAAGTTATATCATGCTTACTTCAAGAGGATGTCCTTATAGATGTATTTATTGTTCTAAAATTTTTGGTAGAACTTATAGACATCATTCTGTCAAAAGAATTATTCAAGAGATGGATATTCTAATTAATAAATATGGCGCAAAAGAAATAATCTTCAGAGATGATACATTTACCATTGATAAGAAATTTGTTAGGGATTTATGTAATGAAATTATAAATAAAAAATGGAAGATAAAATGGACTTGTATGACTAGAGTTAATTTAGTTGATGAAAATTTATTAAAATTAATGTCAAAGGCAGGATGTTGGTCTATGCATTATGGTGTTGAATCTGGTTCTCAAAGATTATTAGATTTAATACAGAAAGATATAAAATTGGAACAAGCATTTAAAGCAATTAAATGGACTAAAAAGGCAGGTATAGATGTTAAAGCATTTTTTATGCTTGGATTGCCCTCAGAAACTAGAGAAGATAGTTTAAGAACAATTGAAACTATGAAAGAATGTGGAGCAGATTGGGTTCAAGTCACAATTACAGTTCCATATCCAGGTACTAAATTGTATACATTAGCAATGCAGGAAAAAACTTTGAGATCCTTTAAATGGGAAGACTATCAAACTTGGGCTGGTTGGAGTGATAAAGAACTTGTTTATGTTACTAAAGGAAGAAATGCTGATGATCTTAAAAGATTGCAAAAAAGAGCAATGAGGGAATTTTATTATAGGCCTAAATTTATTTTAAAGCAATTACTTAATTTAAGAATAGATAACTTTCAAATGTATTTAAATGGTGCTTGGGCGTTATTTAAGAATTAATATATTTTATTAACAACTTAAAATCATGGTAATTTACACTTTTTTAGCATAAACCCCTATGCAATAAGACATTCTTCCATATTGATTAGAATAATCCCATTCACAAATTTTATTTAAATATGGTTTAATTTTTGACTCTACATTTTTGCTTAAGGTATGTCTAATTAACAATCTTAAATTTGAAGTAAAAGGTAATAAGAATAGGGAGGATCTATAAATTTTTGAAATCTTAAATTTATTATTAAATAAATTTTTTATATCTTCAAGTGAATAATGTCTATGTTTGTCTTTATATCCTGGTTTATTTGTTTTAATTTTTAAAAATCTTCTATAATGCCAACTGTAATTATCAACATCCATAAAACTAAATAAACCTTTATGTGGTGTAGTTAAGATTAAAGTCCCTTTTGATTTAAGAACCCTATAAATTTCATCTAAACTTTTTTTTTCATCATCAACATGCTCAATTACATCACTTAAAATAACAACATCAAAACTTTTATCTTTAAAAGGAATTTTTTCAGCGGAGCCAATTTTGAAAAATATATTGGGATTATTTTTCTTAGCTTTTTTTATTAATTCTTGGTTTGGATCTATGCAATACACATTTTTACTCTTTCTAGAAAATTTTCTTGCAGATTCTCCATAAGCACAACCAACATCTAAGATATTTTTTGAGTTACTTAACCACTTAAATATAAGATCATGTCTATTAATATAATTCATTTTATTTTAATTTTAGATGCATCATTTCTTATAGGTAAAAATAGGGCAACCTACTAATACCTTAGGATAATTCATAATTAACTAAATGTAACTCTAATACTAGATTCTTTCTCTAATTTAGTATCATCTTTATCACCATCAATAAAACATTCAAATAAATATTTCATGTTAATAACTTTATCACCATCTTTTCTAGCTTTGGTATTAATTAATTTTTTTTCCTCATTTGATTCTATAGAAAAAGAATTACCATTTCCTTTAACATTATTTGTATATTCATAACCTTCACATTTAATTTTTTCACCATGATTATTAATTAGTTTTACATCATAATCAACATAATCTTCTTGGTGGACAGCCAATCCACTAACTTCTTCATTATTATAATAAATTTTTAAATCATAATCTACTGCATCTTCATTAATTTCTTCTCCATCAGTATCTTCTTCAGAAGTGTCATCAGATCCACTATCTTGATCTTCTCCATCAGTATCTTCTCCATCAGTATCTTCTCCATCAGTATCTTCTTCATTATCAGCTACATCATTTCCAGAAAATGAAAATAAATTAGAGAAAAAACTTTCCTCATTATCATCCGAATTTAAAATTCCGGGACCATAAAACATTGATACTAAGAATAATATTACCACAATAAGAACAATAATTGCATCATTTCTTTGATAAGGTTTCCAACCATACCAAAAACCACCATTATCTACTTTTTCTTTCTTTTTTTCTTCCTTCAAAGCTGATCTAGCTTCTTTCATTTTTTTCTCAGCTTCTTCTAATTCTCTTTTCTTTTGTAAATATTCATCTAACTTCATTCTTCTATCACCCCTAAAACCATATATGTTAATTTATCTGCTGCTTGCCTAAAATCTACATAATCTTCACCTTGAACAATCACACAATCATCTTCAGAATAAATTTCTAATTCACCATACCTTTGTTCAAGAACACTAATTTCAGAAAATGCAGATCCACAAGTTATTATTGGGAAATCATCCCCTCCATATTCTCCAGTATAAGCAATTTTTACAATAAATTTAAACAAACCAGCCTCTGTTTTTCCTAAAACTTGAGTTAATGTGGAAAAAGCTAATTTTTCTTTAGCATCCATTGCAGGATCTCTAGTGATATAAATTTTCTCTTTATATTCATTTTTTCCTTCTTTATACAATAATTTATCAACTACGCCATCTTCTACATACACATCTTCTAAATCCTCTGGTAAATAAAAAAAGTAATGCAAATATCTAATATCACCTGCAAAAAGTTCTAAAACATAAATAGTGTTATTTTGATCTATAGGATTTTCATAAATTTTAAAATTATTATGTTCAACAAAACTTAAACCAGAAAGGAAATCCCCTCCATTATTAGGTTTGTAAAAAGATATAAAGACTACAAATATAACTAAAAAAACAACTAATAAAATAATAAATGAATTTACAGTTTTGTTCTTTTTTTCTTCTGCCATTGTTAAATTTTATATAACATCTAATTTAAAAATCTTTTTATATTATCCCTAAAAAATTCATATTAATTCTATCAACAAATTTACTTATATCTTCACCATTACCCTCTAAAACAACGCATTTATTCTCTAAATACAAATCATTATTATCTTCATATTTAAAATAAAAAGCATCACTAGAGCAATCTTTAATAGGTGAATTTGCATCACAATTCTCTTCTTTATCACAAGCTAATACTATTTGAACATTATTAATTGATAATAATTGATTTAATTTCTGCATATTATAATTCATATTATCATCTAAATCAACAGGATTATAGATAAAGTAATATTTACTAGCTAAATTAAAAAAAGGTACTTCAATATTCTCTAAATTCTGAGGAGTATAATCAAAAAAATATTGATCATCATTAATCAAGGTAACATATTTTCCTTGTACTAAATAAAAATCATGTCCATTATAGTCAAAAACATTTGAATTTGGTTGAGAATCTTGTTGAGTAGAAATAAAACCTATAACACTTGTAATCATAATAAATACAATAAATATAGTTATCAACACTTTTTTATTCATAATTTTACAAAAATTATATAGAATAAAAACCTTTCTATTGTTTTAAAAAAATAAAAAATAAAAGAAAAAATGGCTTTAAGCCACAACTGTTGGACTTGAAGTTGATCCTCCAACACTTACTTCTGTTCCTGTCAATGTGTATTGGTCATAACTTTCTAATACTTTAGCTGCTCTTTGTGTATCTTCTGCAGACCATCCATATGCTACTAATGCCATATTATTTCCATTTGCCATTACTTTAATTAATGCAGCTCCTTCTTCTAATCCTGGAACAGATTCACCATATGTTGGGAAAGTTAATCCAAGTAAGTCTGCTGCTATTTCATTAATAGCTGGACCACCTACAACCAATGCATTGTAAGCTGTAATATCTGATACTTCATCGCCTGCGAATGCCATTAAACCACTTACAGTTGTTGAAGTACTTACAGTTGCTCCTGTACCTGTTAGATATACCTTACCTTCAGATGCATCATCTGGATATGTTAATGTAAGCCAATCATCTCCTCCTCCTGTAGGTATATCCTGTTCAACTAAAGTTCCATATTTTGTTCTTGCTCTCTTCTCATCACTTGTATCTTCATCTTTATTTTTTAAAGTTGTAGCTGCATGTGCAAAGTTATTATCTGCTGTTACTGCATCCATATCCAATTCATCATCACTAGTATCATATGTGAAATTTATGTTTATCCTATTTGTTTGCACTTCAGTTTCATCATTATTATCAAATGAAGATAATTCTGCAAACTCTAATCCACACTCATCAGTAACATCTCCCCTATATGCTTCGGCCGCCTGTCCAGCAGCACTATTATTACTTAGGAAAGTAAGGTTTCCACCAAATTCTGTAAAGAAGCTTGGTCCCTTATCATTTATGTCTGTAAATACAATCTCTGAAGTTAGATAACTAAGATTTAATTGGAAACTGTTATCCATAAATGTAAATGTTGAAACTGCGTCTTGTGTAAATTCTTGTTCATCAAACTCTTTTCCCGTAGTTAAAACAGTAAAGTCAGTTTTATTTAGCTTGTAATCAATTTTATCTATCTGTATAATATGTGATATCTCAGAAAAACTGTATAAAAACATTGTTCCTTTAAAGTCGTCAAGGCCTGCTGAAGATTTAGCTAATGACTGATTCTTAAGTATATCTCCTTCATTAACAATAAGGTGTTCATCGTCATCATTTCCTAATTTTGGAGGAAGATCTGTACCATTTGAATGACAAAATATATAATTTTCAAGTTTATCTCCTTCACTATTTGTTAATGTTAACTTTGCATCATCACCAGCTACTTGTACGATTATTTCTTCGGTAGTTTCTTCTACACCAGCATATACAAACTTAAATACTCCGAATATAGGATCAACAAATTCTTCTCCAGGAGCTACATATACTTTATCTTCAGGTGTATAAGTTACATTAAATTGATCAAAACCACCAACTTTAATGTCACCCCAAGATCCATCAATTTTATCACCATTAACTTTTACTTCTTCACCATCAGTAATTTCAACTTTAGCTGCTCCTATATTAAGTTCACAACTATGTGAGCCTGCTGAATTTGCTTCTTCAAAAATATCAGTAACACCAATAAAAGTTCCATCTGACATTTCTTCGGTACTTCCTGAATCAATAGTATATCCAGATCCGCCATATTCAATCTGACATTCTGATGCTCCATCTGAAACAGCAGTAACTGTAACACCACCAAGTGTTTCTCCTACAGTAACCCACTCTTTTTCATCTCCTGCAAGCAATGTCAATTTAGTAACATTACCATTAGAAACTGTTGCATCTACAATAGTGTATTCTCTTCCTAACATATTTATCTCATTATTTTCTAAATCAGCTGCATCAGCAAGGGTAACTGCTGAGGTTAGATCAAATTCATATAAGTATGCATATAAACCATTGTCTCCAGTAGTTGTATCTGAGAAGTATAAATAATCTCCCATCAAACTATCATCTGGATCCACTGTTCTTGCATCATATATTAAAAATGCTGTTTGATCTGTTGCAGTTTGTCCTGTTCTAAATTTGATATACTGATTGTAATCAGTATCTTGTTTATTAGTACCTTTATTATCTTCAAAAGAACCATCTGCCAACAAAATAGGTAAATCATTATCATCCAATTTACTGTCTATATCAGCTGCTGTGTTATTAAAATTAAATTTATTTCCACCTTTTTCAAATAGAAAACAATCTTCGTTTGTAGTTGCACAACTAAAATCAACAGTTGTTTCACTTCCACTATCGGTTACAACGCCAGCTAAACCTGTTTGAATATAGTCTGCTGCTGTTGAATCAGTAGGAGCGAATATAATTGCACTTCCCACAGCCGAACCATCAGCGACGAAAGGTTCTGGATATTCAGCCAAATCTTGAGCTAGAGCACCCATTAAAGAAGCACCCATAAAAGCTGTTCCTATAGAAATAGCACCTATTTTTTTTAATACTCTTTTTATTGTTTGCATTAAATACACCTCCAGGTGTACCCATTCAGGGTCTTTTTTTTATTTTTAATTTTTCTAGGACGTTAAATCCTATTAACCTCAATAAAACTCTGACTATTTATAAAGTTTTCTATGCTATAATTATTAGAATGGAGAGGATTCATTAAAATTTGGGCTCTAGAAGCCTCGTAACCTTTAAATTTGATCAAAAAACTGTAAAAATTGCTCTCGACGATAACATTTTTCAAAAAAATTAATTTGTCGACGATAATCATTGCTTTTCATCTAATTGTTTTTTTAGCTGCTGATTTTCAATTCCTAATTTCTTCACCACCATCTCATTATGGTGTAATCTTCCCAATATATCATTCAAAAAATTCTCAATTTCTTTGGAATCTGAATTAAATTTATCAGGTTCTAATATTTCTATAGAACTTGGCATAAATTGGAAACAAAATAAACTCAAACCATCAAAGTTATCAAATTCTAATTCAATTTCTGCAAAAGAACTAAAAACCCCATCCTTTTTTTCTTCAGCCTCGAAGACTTGGTATTTTAAAATTTTCTTTTCTTCTTTAATCTTACCAACCATTTCTTTTATTACTTTTTCAACAAATTCTTTTGGCTTTCCCAAAACCTCAATAATAGCTCTTATCTTTATCATAATCCTTAGTTAAAATCAATTATTTATAAATTCTTCCTATTTAAAATCAAAATATCTTTTTTATTTTATTATATCTTCAAACTTCAAACCATTCTTTACAGCTAAATCATAACTAACAAAATAAGTTCCTTTCTTACTCTTACCTAATTTATTTATTTTAAGAAAAAACCAACCTCTATTATCAAACCTTACAGCGACTATAGCTTCAGCACCAAATCTATTACTAAATTCTTCCAAAAGTTCAATTTCATTCTCTTTAAAATATTTAGAATTACCTTTTAGCGCTTTACATTCAATAGCCAAATATTTTTTATTACCACCAACAATTAAATCAGGATTGGGTATTGGAGTTGAACCAGAACCAGCAGCTCTCACAGGCATAAATCCTTTCTTATAGAACATATGGAAAAGTTCTCTTTCATATCTCGTTCCTTTTCTCTTACTCATTTTTATCCATATAATTATTTAATATAACAAAAACATGTGAAGCAAAATAAACCTCAGGTCCAACACTGATTGATTTAATATTTTTATTCTTTAAAATATATTTCTTTTCTTTTTTAGGACTTCCTTCTTCATCACCAATAATAAACACAGGGTTTTATTTTAATTTAATATTAGATATATCTTCTAATTTTTTGTCTAAAAGATAAATATTATTTTTTACTTCAACTAATTTATTCA
>JAIOTD010000011.1 GCA_021107205.1 archaeon
AAACATTAAATGAGGTAAATCTTTACTTTCAACCATAGATTTGACTATTTTAACAATACTATCTTGACCTTTCACATCTTCAAATTCTTTAGGCCTATATTTTTCTATCCAGATTTCGCCAGGCATTCTCATATATAAAATAGAGAAGTTTATAAGTATTACTTGAATTTATTTACTATAAAATATATTAAACAGTATAACAAAAAACATTTAAATAAATATTAAGAATAAATTTATGGGAAAATGTATGATTTCAAAACTATTGAAAAAGAAGTTTTATCCTATTGGAAAAAAAATAAAATTTATGAAAAATTAAAGAAAAAGAATTCTAAAGGCAAGAAATTCTACTTTTTGCAAGGCCCACCATATACTTCTGGAAGAATTCATTTAGGACAAGCTTGGAATTACTGCTTAAAAGACCAAATTCTAAGATACAAAAGAATGAATGGTTTTGATTTATGGGATAGAGATGGTTATGATATGCATGGATTACCAACAGAAAATGCAGTTCAAAAACAACTTAAAATACAAGATAAAAAAGAAATTGAAAAATATGGTGTTGATAAATTTATAAAAAAATGTAGAGAATTTTCAGAAGAAATGAAATGTCATATGGTAGAAGACTTCAAAAAATTAGGTGTTTGGCTTGATTTTGATAATGCTTACATGCCAATTACTAATGAATTTATTGAAGGAGAATGGGCTTTAATAAAAAAAGCAGAGAAAGATAAAAGGCTTTACTTAGGAGAAAAAGTTATGACTTGGTGTCATTCTTGTGAAACTTCTTTAGCAAAGCACGAATTAGAATATAAAAATGTAGAAGATGATTCTATCTTTGTTAAATTCAAAGTTAAAGATAAAAAAGATGAATATCTAATAATTTGGACAACAACTCCATGGACAATAGCATTTAATTTAGGTATCATGGTCAATCCAAAATTAGATTATATTAAAGCTAAAGTTGGGAACGAAATTTGGATTCTATCAAAAGGTTTAGGCCCTACAGTAATTCAAAAATTTACAGATTCAAAAGTAGATATCTTGGAAGAATTCAAAGGTATCAAACTTAAAGGTTTAAAATATGAACATCCTTTCAATGATACTTTAAAAAATAAATATGATGAATTAATAAAAAAATATCTTAATGTTTTTTCAGTAGTTTTATCAGAACAATATGTTGATTTATCAGCAGGAACAGGGTTAGTTCATATGGCTCCTGGTTGTGGACCTGAAGATTATTATGTTGGAAGAGAAAACAAAATTCCTCCTTTTAATAATTTAGATGAAAAAGGAAATTACCCTGAAGATATGGGAGAATTCTCTAATTTAAATGCTAAAAAGGATAATAAATTATTTACGGAAGCTTTAGAAAAAAGAGGAGTCTTAATAGCTACAACTAAAATTGAACATGATTATCCTCATTGTTGGAGATGTCGTAAACCAGTTATATTCAGAACAACAAAACAATGGTTCTTCAAAATTGAAGATTTAGTTCCTAAAATGCTAAAAGATTCTAAAAAAGTTAATTGGGTTCCTAAAGATTATGAAGTATCTTATCAAAATTGGATTAAAAACCTAAAAGATAATGGAATTACAAGACAAAGATATTGGGGAACTCCGATGCCTTTATGGAAATGTGATAAATGTAAAGAAAAAATAATATTTGGCTCTGCTTCTGAATTAAAAAAACACTCAAAAGATATTCCTAAAGATCTTCATAGACCTTGGATTGACAAAGTTGAATTTAAATGTAAAAAGTGTGATGGAACTATGAAAAGAACTCCAGATGTTTTAGATGTCTGGCTTGATTCTGGAACAGCTTCTTTTAATTCATTATACAATGATCCTAAATTAATTAAGAAATATTTCCCAGCAGACATTATTTTAGAAGGCTCAGAACAAACAAGATTATGGTTTTATATGCTCCAATTAGTTTCTACAATGATGTATGGAAAAAATTGTTATGAAAATGTTTACATGCATGGAATGATTAGAGATATAGAAGGAATAAAAATGTCTAAATCTATAGGAAATATAATCTCTCCTTATGAGTTTATAGAAAAATATGGTGTTGATACATTTAGATTTTATTTTAATTCATTAAATGCTGGTAAGGATGTTAATTTTTCATGGGAAGAAGTTAAAATTAAACTAAGGAATTTAGATGTTTTACTAAATACTGCAAAGTACTTACAAGGTTATTCTAAACAGAAATTAAAATCTTCAAAATTGAAAATAGAAGACAAATGGATTTTATCTAAATTAAATTCTACAATAAAAAAATCCACAGAATTAATGGAATCTTATAAATTAGATGAAATAGCCCCTTTAATTGAAAATTTATTCTTAGATTTAAGTAGAAATTACATTAAATTTGTAAGAGATAGAATAGAAGAAAAAGTTGTAATAGAAACCATTCAAAAAGTTTTATTTGGATCATTAAAAATGCTTGCTGTAGTATCCCCTATAATTACAGAACATATTTATCAAAAATTAAAAAAAGATTTCAGATTGAAAGAGGAATCTATTCATTTGGAAAAATGGCCTAAATCAGATTCTAAATTAATTAATAAAAAATTAGAAGAAGAAATGGAAATTACTCAAAAATTAATTCAAGAATCTCTAGCACAAAGAGAAAAGATTCAATTAGGAATAAGATGGCCCTTACCAGAATTAATATCTGGAACAGTATTGGTAAAAGATTTTGAAGGTTTAATAAAAAAACAAGTTAATGTTAAAAAAATCACAATAAAAAAATCCCAAGAAGAAGGAATTAAGTTAAATACAAATTTAGATGATAAATTAAAGAAAGAAGGTTATACAAGAGAAATGATAAGAAGAGTTCAAGATATGAGAAAGAAATCTAAATTACAAAAACATGATAAAATTGAATTAAATATTAAATCGGATCAAGAACTAGATTTAGATTTAATTAAAAAACAAGTCAATGCTACTATTAAAGAAATTTCTAAACCAAAAATAAAAGATAAAATAAAAATAAAAGAGAAAGAATTTGAAATTAGTTTTAATCCTGTTTAATGCCTACAGTTACATGATTAGTTGAATCATTAATATATCCAGAATAATTAAAAGACATGTGTTCTTTAATCTTAATTCTATTATCTTTCATAGTTTGAATTACAGCCTCATCAAAACCATCAAAACCATTATGACCTATTATTAACATACCATTAGGCCTAACAACTCTAGCAAGTTCTTTTATCTTTTCAGATTGACGCTCATCATAACTTCCATATAAACTATAAACACCACCAGACCAAAAACCATCTTCTTGAATCGAATTAGTATATATTGCAGAATCAAATAAATCATTTTCAAAAGGAAGATTAAATACTGAACCCCTTAAATAAGAAACATTATTAGTTCTTCTTTTCTTATTAGCAATTTTTAACATAATTTCATTAACATCTAAACCAATTATTTTTCCTTCTAATTTTAAACCGTAAAAATTAGTTTTATGTCCTGTTCCAGCCCCCACATCTAAAACCAAGCCACTCCCCTGAATGTGGTTTAAAATAAAAGGAACTGTTTTTTCTATTTGATCCCTATCTAAACCCCATATATATGAAATTAAAGGGACACCATCAATTTCTAATTGGGAAAGAACATCATACCATCTTTGATTATATTCAAAATTCCAAGGAGTATTTTGATAATTTGTTAACGCCTCTTGAAATTTACTCCTATCTTGATCATTAAGAGAAGAATCTAATCTAGAAATAAAATCATTCCATCTATTAAAAACAATACTCTCTTCATCCAAATATTGTCCAATATCTAACATATTAACTCCTAAATAGTGACTGCATTTTATTTATAAAATACCTTTATATAGTTTTCTGTTCCTTTATAAATAAACTTAAAATAGGGGGTAATCTTAATGGCTAAAAGCTCAAAACAATATGAAATAAAAATACAAAATATAGTTGTATCTACTTCTTTAGAACATGATATACCTTTAATAAAATTAGCAGAAACATTACCAAATACTGAATATAATCCAGAACAATTTCCAGGTTTAGTTATGAGGATAAAAGATCCAAAAACTTCCGCATTAATATTTAGTTCTGGAAAGGTGGTTTGTACAGGAGCTAAATCTTTAAAAAAAGTGAAAGAATCTATAGATAAGATAATAAAAAATCTTGCTAAAATTAAAATTAGAATAAAAATTAAACCTAAGATTATAGTTCAGAACATGGTAGCTTCTGGAACTATAAAAATGGATTTAAATCTGAATGCATTGGCTATGAAGCTACCAAATACAGAATATGAACCTGAACAATTTCCAGGTTTAGTTTACAAACTTAAAGATACAAGAGCTACTTTCCTTTTATTTAGCAACGGAAAAATTGTCTGTACAGGAACAAGATCCGAAAAAAAATTAAGAGAAGCTGTTGCTAAGCTTGTTGTAATCTTAAGAAAAATGAAAAATAAAAAAGCAATATGAACATAAATGCAGAAGAGCAAATTGAAAAATTTAAGGAATTTATTGAAGCTGAATATGAAAAGAAGCTTCACGAGTTAATTAGTAAAGGAGAAAAGACATTAAACATTGATTTTATGAAGCTAGCTTCACATGATCCGGAGCTAGCAGACCAATTATTAGAAGAACCAGAAGAAACATTAAGAGCAGCTGAAATGTCTTTAGAAAATTTTGATATTCCAAGTTCTTTTAAAGTAAGAACTTACAATCTACCAAAAACACAAGAAATTACAATAAGAAATATAAGAAGTTCTAATTTAGGAAAATTTGTTGCAATTGAAGGTATAGTAAGACAATCTTCAGACGTAAGACCTCAAGTTACTTCAGCAAAATTTGAATGTCCTTCATGCGGAAACACCATTTCTATTTTACAATTAGATACAAAATTTAAAGAACCAACTAGGTGTTCTTGTGGTAGAAGAGGGAAATTCAGATTAATTTCTAAGGAATTAGTAGACGCTCAACGTTTAGTTCTAGAAGAATCCCCAGAAACTTTAGAAGGAGGAGAACAATCAAAGAGAATAGACGTATTTCTAAAAGAGGATTTAGTAGAACCTAAAATGGAGAAAAGAACAACACCCGGAAGTAAAATAAGAGTTACAGGAATAATAAAAGAAGTTCCAATCACATTAAGGACAGGAGCACAATCTATTAGATATGATTTAATGATGGAATCTAATCATATATTACCTATAGAAGAAATATTTCAAGATATAAACATAGCAAAAGAAGAAGAAGATGAAATAAAAGAACTTGCAAAAGATCCTTTAATTTATCAAAAATTAATAAATTCAATTGCACCTTCTATTTATGGTCATGAAAAAGTAAAAGAAGCAATTGTTTTACAGTTAATGGGTGGGACAAAAAAAATAAGAAAAGATGGAACGGTAACAAGAGGGGATATGCATGTTTTACTTGTTGGAGATCCAGGATCCGGTAAATCTCAAATTTTAACTTTTGTTTCTAAGGTTGCACCAAAAGCAAGATTTATTTCTGGAAAAGGAGTAAGTGGTGCAGGTTTAACAGCATCTGTTGTAAAGGATGAATTTCTAAGAGGTTGGGCATTAGAAGCAGGGGCATTAGTTTTAGCTAATGGTGGTTATTGTATGATAGATGAATTAGATAAAATAGGACCTGAAGATAGATCTGCGATGCATGAAGCTTTAGAACAACAAAGAGTTAACATTTCAAAAGCAAATATTCAAGCAACTTTAAGAGCAGAAACAACAGTATTAGCAGCAGCAAATCCAAAAATGGGAAGATTTGATCCTTATGCCCCTATAGCATCACAAATAGATTTACCTGCATCTTTAATTAATAGATTCGATTTAATATTTCCAATAAGAGATATCCCGTCAAGAGATAAAGATGAAAAAATTGCATCACATGTTCTTAAAATTCAAAAAGATGCAGAAGCATTAAAACCAGATATTCCTGGAGAACTTTTAAGAAAATATATTGCTTATGTAAAACAAAAAGTTCATCCCATTTTAACAGAAGCAGCAATAGACGAAATAAAAAAATTCTATGTTGATTTAAGAAATAAAGGTTCAACATCAGAAGATGAAATAAAACCAATTCCAATTTCAGCAAGACAATTAGAAGCTTTAGTAAGATTAGCAGAAGGATCAGCAAAAGTAAAATTATCTAAAAAAGTTTCAAGACAAGATGCAAAAAAAGCTACTGAATTATTAAAATATTGTTTAATGCAAGTTGGTTTTGATTATGAAACAGGGGAAATAGATATTGATAGAATTTCAACAGGAATTCCTGCTTCCCAAAGATCTAAAATTATAATTGTTAGAGAAATAATTAAAAATTTAGAGAATAAGTTAGGAAAATCCATTCCAATAGAAGACATTGTTTCTGAAGCTTCAGAAAAAAATTTAGATGAAGCTCATGTTGAAGAGGTAATTGAAAGATTAAAGAGAGAAGGATTCTTATTTGAACCTAAAAGGGGTATAATTTCAATTTTATAAAATGCCACCACAAAGACAAACTGCTTATAATGTTTGGATATCTGATTTAAATAATAATAATTTTATTAAATCAACTAAAGAATTAGAACCAAGTTATGTTGAATTTGAAGATAAAAAAGTCACAAGAGTTAATTTAATAGGTACAGTAATAAATAAATATGAAAATGAATCTCATACATACATTTCTTTAATCATAGATGATAATTCTTCCCAAATTTCTATTAAAGTTTGGAATGAAAACTTAACATTATTATCAGAAATACAAATAGGAGATATAATTCTAGTTATAGGAAAAGTAAAAAGAGCAGAACAAATTAATCCTGAATTATATATTTCTCCAGAAATAGTCAGGAAAGTTAATCCCAATGTTGAATTAATGGGAAAAATAAAATTAATTAATGAGTCTGGAAAACCAAAAGAAAAAATAATAGAAGAAAAAGAAGATGAAATAAAAATTGAAGAAATAAAAATGAGTTCTTCAGGTAATTTAAGACAAGAAATATTAAATTTAATAGAGAAAAATAATGAAACAGGATTAACACTAAATGAGTTAAAAAACAAAATAAAAAATGCTTCTTTGGAAATTGAGATCCAAGAACTCCTAAAAGAAGGAGAAATTTATGAAATAAAGGAAAAATATCACCTATTACGTTAAATTTAAATAAGCTACTTTTAATTAACTTTTTATGGAAACATATGAAACTCTATTGAAATCAGCATATAAATCTCTTCCAGAGAAAAAAGAAGATTCTTCTAGATTTGAAATTCCTAAAGTTTCTATGTTAATTCAAGGAAATAAAACCATAATTAGTAATTTCCTAAAAATAGCAGAAATTTTAAGAAGAGAACCTCAACATATGCTAAAATATTTACAAAGGGAATTGGCAGCACCGGCATATATAGATGGCCCTAGATTAATATTAAATAGGAAAATTTTCGCATCACAAATTAACCAAAAAATAGAACAGTATGCTAATGATTTTGTTTTATGTTATGAATGTAAAAAACCAGATACTATTATAAAAAAAGAAGATAGGGTAATGAAAATAAAATGTATGGCTTGTGGAGCTAAACATCCAGTTAAATCTAAAATATGATATTAGTAAAAATTCATGAATATAGAGAATCTATTGTAGTTTCTTTATGCGATGAAAATTTAATAGGAAAAAAGTTTTCTGAAGGAGATTTAGAATTAAATATTACAGAAAGATTCTATAAAGGTGAAAATCTACCAGAAGATAAAATATTAGAACTAATCAAAAACGCAAATAATCTAAACGTTGTAGGTGAAGAATCAATAAAATTTGCAATAAAAAACAAATTAATAAATAAACAAGATATAATTAAAATAAAAAACATACCACATGCAATAATATTATGAAAATCTACTCAAATGATCAATATTTTGAAGCAATTTTTCAAGTAAGACCTCATAATAAAGAAGTAGAAGATTATATAAAAAAACAAATTAAGAAAAGAGATAATGTATTTATTTCTAAAGAAATAGATAAAAAATTTGGAATTGATTATTATATAACATCTCAAAAATTTGCAAGAGCTTTAGGATTAAAATTAAAAAGAGTGTTTAAAGGAACACTTACAACCTCAAGATCTTTGCATACAAGAGATAAACAAACATCCAAGAATGTTTATAGGGTAACAGTTTGTTTTAGATTAGCACAAGATTTATAAAGATACTTTAGGATTTCTAAAATATGTATAAAAAAACAACCACAGAAGAACCAATTAGAGTAAAAGTTCCTAGAGGAAGACAAGTCTTGGGAATAATAGATCAAAGACTTGGTGGAAGTAGAATGAGGGTTCGTTGTCTGGATGGAAAAACAAGAATTTGTAGAATTCCAGGAAGATTAAAAAGAAAACTTTGGATAAGAGAAGGAGATACTTTACTTATAGAACCTTGGGAATTCGAACAAGATACAAGAGGAGATGTTATATTCAAATACAGACCAAATCAAATAGATTGGCTTAAAAGAAAAGGTCTTCTAAAAGAAATGATTGTAGAAGATTTGTAATATGGAAGAATTAAAGATTCCTAAAGAAAGAATTGCTGTTGTTGTAGGAACAAAAGGAAAAACAAAAAGAAAAATAGAAAAATTAACTAAAACTAAAATTAAAATTGATTCTAAGGAAGGAGATATAATAATTGATGGTAAAGATAACATCAATAACTATAATTGTAAAAATATTGTAAAGGCCATTGGAAGGGGATTCACACCAGAAGAAGCATTACAATTACTTAATGAAAATTATTTTTATGATTCTATAAGTATAGAAAGTTACACCAGAAAATCTAAAAACGCCTTAACTAGAATTAAATCAAGAATTATTGGAACAGGCGGAAAAGCAAGAAAACAAATCGAATTTTTAACAAATACTTGTATTTGCATCTATGGGAAAACTGTAGGAATCATTGGTGAACAAGAAAATGTAGGTATTGCAAGACAAGCAGTAGAAAAATTACTCCAAGGTTCAAAACATGGGCCGGTATACGAATTTATAGAAAAAAGTAGAAACATTTAAATTGTTTAAATAAATTCTCTTTACGGTTATGAAAAAAGAGGTAAAAAATAGGACAGCAGAAGATTTTGCAAAAGAGCAAAGAGAAATTTCAATATCAGAATTTTTCTTAAAAAATAAACATTTATTAGGATTTGATAATACAAGAAAAGCTCTACTAACAACAATAAAAGAAGCTGTAGATAATTCTTTAGATGCTTGTGAAGATGCAAGAATACTACCAGAAATTAAAATTATTGTGGAAGAAATAAGTGAAGAAAGATTTAAAGTAACAGTAGAAGATAATGGGCCTGGTATAGTGAAGGAACAAGTTCCTAAAATATTTGCTAAGTTATTATATGGTTCTAAATTTCATAAATTAAAATGTAGTAGGGGTCAACAGGGTATTGGCATATCTGCTGCAGTAATGTATGGCCAATTGACAACAGGTAAAGCAGCACATATTACTTCTAAAATTCAAAAAGGAAAACAAGCCCATCATTATGAGTTACATATTGATACTAAGAAAAATGAACCTGAGATAATTAATGATATTCTTGTAGATTGGAATAAAGATCGTGGAACAAAAGTTCAAATTTTCTTAGAAGCAAAATATCAAAAAGGAAAACAAGGTATTGATGAATATTTAAGACAAACAGCAATAGTTAATCCTCATTTAGATCTAACATATACTAATCCTGAAAAACAAAAAATAGAATTTCCAAGAGCAACAAAAGAATTACCAAAAGAACCTAAGGAAATAAAACCCCATCCTTATGGTGTTGAATTAGGAATTCTTATGAAAATGTTGCAAGATTCTTCATCTTCTAAATTATCTGGTTTTTTACAAAAAGATTTCTGTAGAGTTTCATCAAAAGTAGCAAAAGAAATTTGTGAAAAAGCAAATCTTCCTGAAAAAGCAAGACCTAAAAGAATTGCCAAACAAGAAATTGAAAATTTAATGAAAGCAATAAAAAATACAAAAATTATGGCCCCCCCTACAGATTGTGTAACGCCTATAGGTGAAGATTTAATTGTAAAAGGTCTAAAAAAAGAAATTGATGCTGATTTTTATGCAGCAGTAACAAGACCCCCTTCTGTTTATAGAGGAAATCCTTTCATTGTAGAAGCAGGAATAGCTTACGGTGGTTCCATACCCTCAGATGATTTAATAAGATTACTAAGATTCGCTAATAGAGTTCCTTTACAATATCAACAAAGTGCAGGAGCAATAACAAAATCAGTTATTAACACTGCTTGGCGTAATTATGGTTTATCACAAAGTAGAGGAGCTTTACCATCAGGGCCCGTAGTTATTATGGTTCATATTGCATCTGTCTGGGTTCCATTTACATCTGAAAGTAAAGAAGCTATTGCTCATTATCCTGAAATTATTAAAGAAATCAAATTAGCATTACAAGAATGTGGAAGAAAACTTGGAAATTTTATTAGAAAAAATGTAAAAGCAAAAGAACAAAGAGAAAGAATCAACTTATTTGAAAACTATATTCCTGAATTAGCATCATCATTAAATAATTTAACAGGAGATAAAAAAGAAGAAATCGAAGAGAATTTGAAAAAAATTCTAAAAAAAGGCTTACCAGAACTAGAAAAAAATGGACAAACAGAATAAAGCTAAAGATGAATTGAAATTTTTAGGTAAAAAAATAGTAAATAAAATAAATAAAAAGGAAAATCCTTTTATTGAATTTCGAGTAAGAGGATTATCTAATGTATCTTATGATAAAACCACTAAAAAATTAACATTAGGAAGTAATTTAGCAAAAAGACACTTCTTTAATGTAGCACATTCCAAAAAATTCTTACAAACAGTAGAAGTTGCATCTATATGTAAAAATTTACTTGAAGAAGGAAAACACGCAAGCTTAAGGGATGTTTTCTATATGGCTAAAAGAACTATTCCAAATACTAAAGTTAATTTAGTTGATGAACAAAAAGAAACAGATAAATCTATTGAAGATTTAGAATTAATAACAAATCTTTCTAGAGAACAAATGTATGTAAACGCAAATAAAATGGGTTCTGTAGTTGGAAAAGTTAAAATTACAGATAGGGGAGATAAAATTAACTGGGCTAAATTAGGAAGTGGTGGTTGGGCAATTCCTTCTAACGTTGAAGACATAAAATTTGATGAAGTAAAAGCAAAATATATTATTTACATGGAGAAACAAGCAATATGGGAAAGACTCCATGAAGATAAAGTTTGGGAAAAACTAAATTGTATTTTAGTAACCTCACAAGGTCAAACAACAAGAGGAATAAGAAGATTATTACAAAGATTGTACGAGGAACATAAATTGCCTATTTATATTTTAACAGATTTTGACCCCTGGGGATTTTATATTTACTCTGTTATCAAATATGGTTCTATTAGTTTAGCTCACATGTCTGATAAAATGGCAATTCCAGGAGTTAAATTCTTAGGAATTATGGCAGAAGATATAGAAAAATATGGATTAAATAAACATCTAATTAAATTAAATGACAAAGATGTTTCAAGATTAAAACAAATGGTAAAGTACGAATGGTTTGAACATAATAAAGAATGGCAGAAACAATTCAAAATGATGAAACAATTAGGATCAAAAGCAGAAATTCAAGCATTAAGTGCAAGAGGTATCAGTTTTATTTCTGAAAAGTATTTGCCTGAAAAAATAAAGAAGAAAGAATTCATTGATTAATTTTATATACTTGTTTTTAATTAAAATTATATGGCTTTTGTAAACACACTTCCATATATAAGTAATCCTATAGAAGAATTTAGTGATTTTAAATTTGTTAGTTGGGAAAAATCAATTTATCCTATTTTAAGAGGAGAATCTAAGAAATCTGAAATAGAATTTTATACTAATTTTATAGTTAAAAATAAATTTAAAAATATCATTGACTTTGGAGTTGGTGGTGGAGCCGAATTAAGTGGAGTTATTAAAGATTTAAAACAAAAAAAATATAAATTAGAAAGTACAGAAGCAAATGAAGTGGATGAAGAATTTATCAAACAAGCAAGTTCTCTTTTTAAAAATGAAAAACAAAATGTAATTGTACACAAGGCAAATTGGTTAGATCTTCCAAAAGCAAAACCTAATTTTGCACATCTTTTTGATTTTGGTTTTTTAACAGGAAATTCATTAACTTATATTGGGGGAGGAACAAGAGAGTATACAAAAAAAGCACAACAAATAGCAGTTAGTAAATTTGCTGAATTAATTGAAGAAGGAGGATACTTATTTATTGATTCCAGAAACTATGATTACATAAAATCTTTAATGAATCTACCAAAAGAAAAAGTATTTGAAAATTTCACATTTGATTATACTGTATATTATCATGGTTTTCAGAAAAAAATAACTGTTTTTCCAGCTTATGTTAGTGATACTGTTGTAGTCTTACATTATTATGATAAAAGCAACAAAGTTTGGAGTAAACTTGACTTATACCCTATTTATCAAAAAGATATGATTGAAATTTTAAGTAAAGATTTTGTTATTGAACAGATATATCATGATTTCGAAAAGAAAGAAAAGAAAAAGAGTTTGTTCGTTCAATATTTAGCTAGGAAAAAATAACTGTCTTAAAAATATTTATATATCTTTTCAACATTCTTAAACTATGCCAGATTTACATGCAGTTACATCAACAGTAATTTTAGTAAATGATGAAGGTAAATTTCTAATAGCAAAAAGATCAGATGAACTCAAGAATTTCGCTGGAAAATGGACTGTTCCAGGTGGAAAAATAGAAAAGAAAGATTATGTTCATAGAGAATATGATACTAAAGGGAAACAATGGTATAATGTTATTGAAAATTCTATTAAAAGGGAAGTAAAAGAAGAAGTGGGTTTAGATTTAGGAGATGTAGAATACTTAGTAAGTTTAGCATTTATGAGACATGATGATATTCCTGCAATTATAATAAGTCTCTATTCTCAAGATTATAATGGAGATGTAAAACTTAATGAAGAATTAGTAGATCACAAATGGGTTTCTTTAGAAGAAGCTAAAAATTACGAATTGATTGAAGGTATTTACGAAGAACTTGAGTTAGTAGATAAGAAACTGAAAGGCATTAAAGACTCTTGGAAAGGTAAATATGACAAATAAGAAAGCTTTTTAAATTTACATTTAGATTTAATTCTTATGCCTCGGTAGCTCAGTCTGGTAGAGCACACATCCAAAAGATGGCTCAGACGGCTGTTAACGACGAGTTAGACCGAAACCGTGCGGTCAGGGGTTCAAATCCCCTCTGGGGCGTTTTTTATTCTTCCACATCCCCACAAGACAACTGTGCACATAGAGTTTATAAATAAAATTAAACATATATATTTATGGCTCTAGATTTATCTAAAATGAAATTTAGTAATAGTGATTTAAAAAAAGAGATAATATTACCTACAAAATTAACCCCTGAATTAGCAGAAGAAACAGGTTTACACATTGGAGATGGAAGTATGAATTTCTATTCCAATAAAAACTATTATGGAGGGTTATATTCCCTACGTGGACATATTCATGATGATGTGAGACATTATGATTCGAGAATTAAATATTTATATCAAAAACTATATAATCTTAAATTAAATTTAAGAAAAAATAAATGTACTGGAGTTTATGGATTCCAAGAATGGTCTGATTGCATAGTAAATTTCAAATCCTTAATATTGGGTTTGCCTTTAGGGAAAAAATCAAACGTTAAGATTCCATATAGTTTATTTAATAAAAGAGAATATATTATTAGTGTTATTCGTGGAATTTTTGATACTGATGGCTGTGTTTATCTTGAACCTAGAAATAAAAAATTATACCCTAGAATCCAAATTGGCACGATATCATTTATTTTATCAGAACAATTAAAAGAAAATATATCAAAATTAGGTTTTAGAGTGACAAAGGTTGTACAAAAAAGAAAATATGAAAATTGGAATACTCTTTATGTTTTGTATATTAGAGGGGATAAAATGTTTAAAAAATGGTTTAAATTAATCAAACCAAAAAATCAAAAATATCAAGATAAGTATGATAAGTACATTAAACAATTATAGTTATATTTATAAATATAATTTATTCTAGAAAACTAGGTTGAATATCGGATGGGATTTTAGAACATTAAACGGTAGCTCAGCCTGAAATTGTGGGAGATTCCCTAGATTGGCTAAGGAGAGCACTAGACTGAAGATCTAGGAGTCGTGGGTTCAAATCCCGCTCGTCCCATTTTTTTCAAAAAGAGGTAAAAAATGACAAAATCAATGCATGAACTATTTTTAGAAGCTCCAGCGAAAGTAAGAAGAAATAACAATCATATATATTTTTTAACAGTATTAATATTTTTAGTAATTATTTTATTTTTAGGATTCAAATTTACAGGATATTTTATAGCTGAAGATAATCTATTATTTTTAAGTGAAGAAACAAATAAATTTAATTTGGATAAAAAATCACAATTACCTTTATCTTTAAACATAAATAGTGAAGTCTTGGTTAGTTTGGGATTTAATTTAGATTGTTCTGAAAATTATGATTATTTTGTTCCAAATATTAAAAAAGCAGATTTCACAATAAAAAATAATATTTTAAAAAATTCAGATAATTATTGTATTATTGTAATAAATAAAGAATATCCAAAACAAGGATATATTAATCTAAATTAAAGTAGTTCGGCAAGTAGTTAAATTTAGATATTACAAGCATTAATTCTTTAGAATTTGAAAATAAAATTTCATGAAGTTTACCTTTGAAACTAAAATATACAAAAAAGTAATTTATTTATACTATTAAATCATTTAATTATTATGAAAGTAAAAATTAAACATCTTATATTCTTTTCAATACTAGTATCTTTTTTAGCATCCTATTTAATTCCAGGTATAGGAGATGATCCAAGGGTACAAAATTCAATAACTTTCATCGGAATTCTTTTTGGTATAATTGTTGGATTTTTTATTGCCGATTTATACTCAAGATATCAAGGAATAAGAAACAATGCAGGAACTGATTCTAGTTGTTTATCTACCTTTTATTTCTTTGCGAAAATTCTATCAAAAGAAACTAAGAATAAAAAATGGTTAAGTGACGTAGAAACAAAAATTGAAAAATATATACACAAATTTATGCCTTTATCTTGGGAGAATTACTCTGAAACAGAAAAAGAATTTGCAGATTTAGGTAAACCTCTTGAAGAATTAAAATATTCTGGTGAGAAGGCAAATGAAACTTATTCAAATATTTTAAATGTATACAATCAGCATTCTGAATCAAGAGAGAATTTAGTTATGTTTGGAAAAGATAAACTTTCTTGGGGAGAATGGTTAATTACTTTCTTTTTAGGGGGTATATTATTAGCTTCTTTATTTTATGTTAAAGATGCGTCATTAGTATCTATACTTTTTACAGGTGCTATTACCTCTGCAATTCTTATATTATTTATTGTTTTAAGAGATTTGAATAATTTAAATTTTGGAGAGAACGCAGTTTCAATAGAGCCTTATGAAAGAGTTTTAGATGCTATTGGAAAACCAAGATATTATAAAACTAAAAGAAGAGCAATAATTTAAACATTTTATATTTTAAATATATATAAATTAAAGAAATTACTCAAAGACCTTTTTACTTTCCGAACTACTGAAGTAATAGAAACATTAATATATTAAAAAATCAATTTAAAAAACAATGAAAGATAAAAGAGGTGCGATGGAACTTTCTATGAATACCATTGTGGTAGTTGTCATAGGAGTTACATTATTAGTTCTTGGTTTAGTTTTTGTAAGAGGTTTATTTGATAATTTACAAAATCAAATGGATGTTCTTTTTGGTAATGCAGATAATGACTTAAATCAAATTTCAACACATGATCAAGAAATATCCTTACAGCAACAAGTAAATGTAAAACAAGGAGAAGGAGCTACATTCAAAGTATGGGTTACTAATTTAGAGAATTCTGCAGGAATGTTTACTATAGAAGCTACACCATCATCAACCAACAATTTTGGTAATAAAGTTATTGTAGATTTTGCAAATCCTGAAGCTAATCTAGATGTTGGTCAGGAAATTGGATTTGTTACAGGTATTATTTCTGATAAAAATGCACCTTTAACTTCTGGCGGATATACAATTAATGTTTACAAAGATGGAGTAGAATATGCTTCTGGCGGATTCTTTGTAATGGTAGAAAAATAAAACTTTAAATATCCTGTTTGTTCTTTTAAATTATGAAAATATTAGCTATTGGAGATGTTCATGGAAATATTTCTACTGTTAAGAAAATTCCTCATAAAGGAATTGATTTAATCTTATTAACAGGAGATATTGGAAAGTCAGATCTTCTTAGAAATATGTATTTTAAAAATCTTAAAAGAATCAAGAAAGGATTAACTAAAAAAGAATATTCTCCTCTTGAAAGAAAAAAAGCATTTATGGAAGTTCATAATTCTACTTTGGAAGTTGTGAATTATTTGAGAAAAATTGCTCCTGTTTATTTAATTTCTGGAAATGTAGAATGTTCTAATCAAGAAGTTAGGGGAGAGGCCAGAGAAATAGGAAGAAAACTTCCTTTAACTTTTTTAGCTTTAAGGAAAATGCCTAACGTTAGGGTTATCAATAATAGAACTGCAAATTTTAAAGGAGTGAGAATTGGAGGATTAAAATTTTTTGTAGATGTAAATTGGGTCCAATAATTTAAACCTTCAAATTATAAACAAAGATTAAATCACGCTAAAAAACAAACTAATAAAGCAAAAAGAATTTTAAAATGGTTTGGAGAAAAAGATATTTTATTGTGTCATCAGCCCCCTTATGGTATTTTAGATAAAGTAGGAACTGATTATAACCCCCCTAAAAATTGGATAGGTTTACATGCAGGAAGTAAATCTATTTTAAAATATATTAAATCCAACTCACCAGGATATGTTTTCTGTGGCCATATTCATGAAAGTAAAGGAAAGAAAAAATTTAATAAAACAGAAATATATAATTTAGGTGTTTGTGAACATAAAATAATTGAAATATAAAATGGTATTAAAACTCTATAACACATTAACAAGAAAAAAAGAAAATTTCAAACCATTAAAAGATAAAAAAGTAGGATTATACACTTGTGGACCTACAGTTTACAATTATGCACATATAGGAAACTTAAGAACATATTTATTTGAAGATTTCTTAAAAAGAGTTTTACAATATAATAAATATCAAATTAACCATGTAATGAATATAACAGATGTAGGACATTTAACTTCTGATTCAGATACAGGAGAAGATAAATTAGAAAAAGGAGCAAAAAGAGAAAATAAATCAGTTTGGGAAATTGCAGAATTTTACACAAAAGAATTCAAAAAAGATATTAGAAAATTAAATATTCTACCTCCAAACCTATGGTGTAAAGCTACAGATCATATTAAAGAACAAGTTAACTTAATAAAAAAATTAGAGAAAAAAGGTTTTACATATCAAACACCAGATGGAGTTTACTTTAACACTTCTAAACTAAAAAATTATGGAAAATTAGCTAAATTAAAAATAAAAGATCTAAAAGCAGGAGCAAGAACAGCAGTTAGAGATAAAAAAAATCCAACAGACTTCGCTTTATGGAAATTTTCACCTAAAGATAAAAAAAGATCAATGGAATGGGAAAGTCCTTGGGGTGTCGGTTTTCCAGGTTGGCATTTAGAATGTTCTGCTATGTCTATGAAATATTTAGGAGAAACATTTGATATCCATTGTGGAGGTATAGATCACATTCCAGTACATCATACAAATGAAATAGCACAATCTGTAGGAGCAACAGGAAAACAACCAGTAAAATATTGGGTACATGGAGAATTCTTAACATTAGGAAAAGAAAGAATGGGAAAATCAGAATCTAATTTTATTACTATTTCAACTTTAGAAGAAAAAGGATTTTACCCTTTAGATTATAGATACTTAAGTTTAACAACCCATTATAGAAAAAAATTAAGTTTTGATTGGGATAATTTAAAATCAGCAAGAAATGCTTTAGAAAAATTAAAAGCAAGAATAATAGAAATTAAAAATTCAAAAACCTCTAAAGGTTCAACAAAAGAATATGAAAAGAAATTCTTAGATTATATTAACGATGATTTAAACATTCCAAAATCTTTAGCTTTAACTTGGAAAATGTTAAAAGATTCTAAATTAGGAAGTAAACAGAAATATAAATTAATATTGAAATTTGATGAAATTCTAGGATTAGATTTAGATAAAATAAAAGAATCTTCTATACCTTCAGAAATAAAAAAATTAGCTCAAGAAAGAGAAAAATACAGAAAACAAAAAAATTATGCTAAAGCTGATGAAATAAGAAATAAAATTAAAGAAAAAGGATTTATTTTAGAAGATACAAAACAAGGAATAAAAATAAAGAAGAATTCTTAATTTACCATAACGTTTATATATTACATAATATATATTAAATAAAGTTTTAAGGGTTAAGAAGAGACAAAGAAGCTTAAAATAAGCTTTAACACAAAAAAAGAGGTTTTAAAAGACTCTAATGATACCCAACGAAAAAGAATTAATACAATTTCTAAAAAAGAATGAATTAGTTAATTTTAGCAAAATAGCTAGACATTTCGAGATAAACAATGCAACTGTTTCTGACTTAATAGATTATTTAGTAAAGAAAAAAATAGCTACCGTTAAAAAGGTGGGAGGAAGTAAATTTATTAAATTAAGATGAAAAAAAGAGGTCAAGTAACAGTGTTCATAATTGTAGGAA
>JAIOTD010000059.1 GCA_021107205.1 archaeon
AATCATACTTTAAAGAATTTGAAAAAACAAAAAGTATTCACATATCAGAATTACCAAAATACAATAAAAAATTAGAAGATAAAAAATTAGAAGAAGCTGGAGATTTATTTATTAAAACGATTTCAGATGTAAGAAAATTTAAATCAGAAAAACAACAATCACTAAAAACAGAAGTAAAATTAATATTGCCTAAAGAATACAAAACTAAATTAAAAGGTATGCTTGATGATTTAAAGTCAACTACAAAAGCAACTGAAATTAAATTTGAAAAAATAAAGGAAATAAAAATAGAAATCTAATTCAAAAAAGGTAATGTATTTATTTCTTCTTCGTCTTGATTAATAAGCATAACATCAATTTCAAAAGATTCATCTTTAAAAAGTTCTTTAATTTCTTCTATACTCTTTCTAAGTTCTGATTCCTCCTTATGAAATAACTGAATAATACAATTAGGTTTCATTAAAGAAAATATCAAAGAATTCACATGTTTTGAGTTTTTAGCAAACTGTTTTATTTTATTTTGATTATCTTCAGAAAAATTTCTAATGTTTAATAATATTAATGAAAAATAGTATCCTAATTTGTTCATATCAAATTGTATTCTTGATCCTAAAATTATTTTATCTTTATACAATTTTCTTAATTTATACAAACACAATTCACTAGAAATATTTAATTTACTTGCAATATCAACCAATCTTGCTCTTCCATCCTTGTCAAAAGCTTTTAAAATTCCCATATCTTTATTATCAAATTTTATTTGTTTGGAATTAGATTCTATAACTGAAAATTTTTCCCTATCTTTATGATTAAAAAATTTAAGTGGATAAAGCTCAGCAAAATAAGGTTTAATTACAAAATAATCAGATATTGGATTCTCAGAATCACTAACCAATTTTGAAATATAATCACTAAGTTCTTTTTCATCTTTAAATACACAATTAACAACTAAATCATATTTATTAAATACAGTTCCCCATGAAACACAATTCTTGCTTTTTACAATTTTCTGAGAAAATAACTTAATTGAAGATGGTTTTTCAAATTTAAGGAATAAACTTACAAAATAATTATAGCCAAATTTGTTATAATCAAAAACAGTAATAAATTTTATTATTAAACCTGAAGAAATATATTTTTTTAATTTATAATCTACTTGCTCTCTTGATAACTTACAAGCTTTAGCTATTTTTGTAACTGATTCTCTGTTGTTATGATACAAGTAAGATAAAAGCTTAAAGTCTGAATTTTTGAGCTCCATAAAATTTAATTATTTAGAGTATATTTAAATTTATCTATTTATTAAAAAATAACCATAATATTTTTAATTATTTAATAATTTTTAAGGAAAATATTTACATATATTAACAATATTATAATTTTGAATTAAAATGAAAAATTCAGGATATAAATCAGTAAGGGAAGTAACTCCGGAAAGCATGCAGTGTACCATATGTAGTTGTCCTGCTATATATGATGTTAAAAAAGTGTCTTCTATGGATGGAGGGTGTATAGTAGGGGGTTGTCCAGAAATTTATGATACAGAACAAGATGTTTATCTTATTATTGGGAAAAAAGTAAATCCTAAAGAAGCTGGCCTTGTAAAAAAATTAGGTGATAATGAAGTATTAATTGAGATTCCTAAAGGTCTTCTTGATAAAATGGGAAAGTAGATTATGTTTGATGTTTGGTTAAAAAGTAAAATTACAGATAAAATTCTATTACCAATTAAAAAGGAAATTATAAAACAAATCCCAAAAAACTCTAAAGTAATTGAAATTGGTTCAGGTACTGGAAGTTTACTCTTTTTATTATCAAAAAAAATAAAAAAAGGGGTAGGTATAGACATAAATAGTTCTATGGTTAATTTTTCAAACAATAAAGCAAAAAAATTAAAGATTAAAAATCTAAAATTTAAATTATTAGATGCAAAAAAATTAAATTCTTCAAAAAAAGAATATAATGTTGCAATATCAATGTTAACAATTCACACAATAGATAAAAAATCAAGGACTAATCTTCTAAGAAAAATGTCAATAATGGCTGATAAAATAATAATTGTTGATTATAAAAAATCAAAATTATTAATAAATTTAGAAGAAATGTTAACAAAACACCACAGACACTTTATAGAATATATAAAAAATGGTGGAATTACTAAAATCATCAATGAATCTAATTTAATTATTGAAAAACATATTAAAACAAAAAATGATGCAATAGATATATGGATTTGTAAAAAAAAATAAATTTATAATTCTGATAGAGTGAATCAACATAGTATGCACAATATCACAGAAAAGATTTATCTATTTATTAAAAAATTTACTATAAAAACTTAATAATTTAGTAATTTTTAAGGAAAATATATAAATATACTTTAATTTAATTAATTACTATTAATAAGTAATAATTAAGGAGGCAAAAATGAAATTAAAAAAACCAAGTTTAAGAACATATATTATAGCAACTTGTTTAGCTGGAATAATAGGGGGATTTTCCTATACTGGTTATAATTTAAACCAAGGGTTCAAAAATTCTACACCTAAAGTGAAAAGAGTATGGAATATAGATAAAAATATTAACGAGGCGGATAGTCTATTAAATTCTCCTGTAGATTTAAGAGATTTGCCAAATGCCAAAATTAGATATGATTCACTTACAGAAAAATTAAGCGAATTAAAAGAAAATAAGGAAAATTTAATGAGTAACATTAATATTAAAAATCAATTACAAAATTTAAATAATTACCAAAAAAGAATAGATAAAGGTTACAACATAGGTTTGTATTCTCTTTTAGGTTTAACAGGAGCTTCATTTATGAGAAGTAGGAAAAAATAAACAGAATTTACAAACATTTAAAAATTCCTTCCTTCTTTTTATTTATATGAACTCAAAACAAAAAAGAAAAATATTGAAATTTTTAAAAGAATTAAGTTTAATTAAAGGTAGACATACCGAATTAGTTTCTGTTTATATTCCTAAAGGTTATGATATAATAAAAATAATTCAACATTTACAACAAGAACAAGGAACAGCTTCCAATATCAAAGATAAAAAAACTAGAGATAATGTAATTAATTCTTTAGAAAAGATGATTAGACATTTAAGATTATACAAAAAAACTCCTGAAAATGGTTTAGCAGTTTTTGCAGGTAATGCTTCAGATAAAGAAAGTAAAATAGATCTAAAAGTATGGTCTATTGAACCTCCAGAACCTTTACAATTAAGAACTTACAGATGTGATCAAACATTTTTATTAGATCCATTAAAAGATTTTTTAGAGGAAAAAGATGTTTATGGATTAATAGTTATTGATAACAGAGAAGGAAACATAGGAATTCTAAAAGGTACTCTAATAAAAGAAACTCATAGGTTCACTTCAGATGTCCCGGGAAAAACAACAAAAGGAGGACAATCGCAAGCCCGCTACGCAAGAATAAGGGAACTTGCAGCTAAAGATTTCTACAAAAAAATTGCAGAAGTTATAAATAAAGAATTTGCTGAAATGGAAGATCTAAAAGCAATTCTTATTGGAGGTCCAGGACCTACAAAGGAAATATTTTATGATGGAAATTTTTTACATACAGATGTAAAGAAAAAAGTTATTGGTTTAAAAGATTTAAGTTACACCGGAGAATTTGGATTGAATGAACTAGTAGAAAAAAGTCATGATTTAATTGCAGAACAAATAATAACAAAAGAAAAGAAATTACTTGAAAGATTTTTTACTATGCTTGCTAAAGATTCTACTAAAGTAACTTATGGTGAAAAAAATACTCAAAAAGCATTAGATATATCT
>JAIOTD010000064.1 GCA_021107205.1 archaeon
ATTATGCATCTCTTGCTTAAATAATAAAGAAATTTAATAATATTTAAAGTTTTTATAGTATGGTAATATTTGATTCGGTGGGTGTATAAAGCAATTTAATATCAAGTTGGGTTACATTAAATTGATCTCTTAGATTAACAACCTCATTATGTATTTCTCTTATATCTGGTTTCTCATTGGGGATTAAACCAGGAAATGGTCCTCCTAAGAATCTAATACACATATATCTATCAATACGTTCTGAGAGGGCATTAGTACATAATCTACCATCTGTACAACCGCAATCAGCTTCACAAACATTACAATTTTCACCTAAACCACGAATACCTTCACAAACACCATTACCACAATAAGATGAAAGTGTTATGGTTACAATTTGTTCATCAATTAAATCATTATCAGTTACACCCAAAATTACTTGATGAGTTCCTAAATCTCCAAATTCTGTTTGCCATGAAAATGTATTATTTACCTGTACAAATCTAGAATCATTAATATAATAAGTTAAATTATCATTATCTAAATCGAATGCACTCGCTGTCATTACAACAACATCATTTTGATAAGCATTAATATCTTCTATAAACTCAAGTTCTGGTGGAGCATTAATATTATTTACAGTTATAGTAACAATTTGTTCATCAGTTAATTCACTATCATTTACACCAACAACAACTTCATAATCTGTAACTTCAGCCATAACTTTATAAAATTGGGTATCTTCGTCAAAATCTATAGGAACAAGAGCTATATTAACATCAGTTTCCATTATTAAAGTCCCTTCTCCAGGAGGAACAAAATCAGAATCATTACTTTTAAAAATATTATATTGATCTGCTAAAGGATCTAGTACCCATCTTAATTCTAATAAACCACCGCCAACATACATAATAGTTAAATTAGTAACTCCATAAATTTCGGAATCATAATAATCAGTTTGCCATGAAAATGTATTATCATTTATTTGTACAAAGTTAGGATTGTTAACATAATAAGATAAAATATCTTCATCAGGATCAATGGCATTTAATGTTATAATCACAGATTCAGTCTCATTAACACTAATATTTTCTACAAAATCTAATACGGGAGGTCTATTTAGGTTATTCACAATTACAGTAACAATTTGTTCATCAATTAAATCACTATCATTTACTCCAACAACTACTTGGTATATTCCAGCATCATCATAA
The DNA here is from genome assembly GCA_021107205.1 of archaeon. Taxonomy (GTDB): domain Archaea; phylum Nanobdellota; class Nanobdellia; order SCGC-AAA011-G17; family GW2011-AR20; genus JAIOTD01. The sequence continues at coordinate 1,194 of JAIOTD010000064.1, forward strand.
TTTGTCTGCCATGTAAATGTATTATTTATTTGTACAAATCTAGAATCGTTAACATAATAAAATAAAACATCTTCATCAAGATCAAATGCATTCGCAATAATAATTGCTTCTTCAGTTTCATTAACAACAACATCTTCAATAAAATCAAGTTCTGGTGGAGCATTAATATTATTTACAGTTACATATGTAATTTGTTCATCATTCAAATCATTATCAGTTACACCAACAACAACTTCGTATATTCCAGAATCATAATAATCAGTTTGCCATTCAAATGTATTATCATTTATTTGTATAAATCTAGGATCGTTAATATAATATGATAAATCATCTTCATCAGGGTCAGAGCCACTTAAAATTATAATTGCAGATTCACTTTCATCAACACTAATGTTATCTACAAAGTTTAATACAGGAGCTCTATTTACATTATTTACAGTTAAAGTTACATTTTGCCCGCCAAATAAATCACCATCACTTGCACTTACTACAACATTATAAATTCCAGCATCATCATAATCTGTTTGCCATGTAAATGTATTATTTTCTTGTATAAAATTCCCATCATTAATATAATAAGTTAAATTTAAATCACCATCAGGATCACTAGCATTTGCTATAATAATTACCTCTTCAGTTTCATTAATAACAATATCATCTATAAAATCTAATACGGGAGGTCTATTTACATGATTAACAGTTATTGTTATAATTTCATAATCCTCAAATTCATTATCAGTTACTCCAAATTCAACAATATACTCTCCTGAATCATCATAAGTTGGAGTCCATTCAAATAAACCTGTTTCATTATTTAAATCAAAACTACTTGGCAAAACACTACCTGCATTAGTTAAATATGTTAAAGGATTATTTTCAAGATCAGTTGCACCTAAATCAATACTTAATAATTCATTTTCATTTACTGTTTGATTTCCAACAAAATCTAAAGCAGGACCTTCATTATTTGGCCAATAATCTATTCCATCCCCATCACCAAAAATTACATAATTATCAGGGTAACCATCATTATCTTCAAAATCATCCCAATGATTTCCTATTTCTCCATAATTCCAATTATTCCCATTAGCACCACTCTCTTCTAAAGCATTACCTGAGTTACTTAAGAAATAATTTTTCCATATAATATTTTCAGTTGAACCAGAAATAACCAAACTCTCATAAGGACTATTAAAGAAATTATTACCTTCTATTATATTATTATTTGATGGTGTATAAAGTTTCATCCCCGAATTATGTTCTGCAGTTAAATTATTATTTAACAAAATATTATTATTGGAGTTCTCTCTTAATTCTATAGAATTAAAAAAACCATCAATAACACAATTTTTTATTGTAACATTATTTTTACCTATTAAAAGAATTCCGGAACCAGCTCCAATACTACTAATTGTATGACCATCACAATCAAATGTTAAATTATCAGCTCCTATTGTTATTCCATGTCCTAAACATTGATTACCAGGACCATAAGGAAGATCTTGATATAATGTATAGTCACTAACTAATATATCACCACAATCACAAGGGAAAAAACCATTCCCGCAATTTTGTGCATTTACAGTTCCAATTACAAAAATCAATACAAAAAAACTTATCAACAATAAACTTATTTTTTTGATTTTTAACTCCTAAATAATAAAAACATAACAGGTTCGGCCATATATAAATATTATGGTTAAAACGCCGAGACTGGGATTTGAACTCAGACGCCCCGAGGGGCCCGGATTAGCAATCCGGTGCAATACCAGATTATGCGATCTCGGCTTAGGTAAAAAGAAAACACATATCACTTTTAAACTTTACCAAAACATTTAATAACTACAATAAATTCTAAATTCAAAATGAAAAAAATACTATTAATATTCACAGTTTTGATTTTGTTTTTAACACCAACAAATGCAGAAATTTCCGTTGAAAGCACACAAGATATTATTAATAAGATTCCAGAAATAAACAACTACTTAATTGAAGATCCACAAGAATTACCTTCTCCTTTAAGTTGGTTATTCAAAAATGAAAAAATAGCTATTAACATTTTAATGCAAGATCAATCTACAGAAACAATTATAGTAGAAACTAAAGACGGAATTCTTAACAGTGTTAGTCAACAAGGAAAAGGAACAGGATATACAATAACAGTTACAGAATGTGGATTAGATACAGCAATTAGAAATGAAAACAGTTTTGAAGTTTATTCATATTTATATCAACAAAAAGAAATTACAATAAGTGCTTCTTCTTTTGGTAAAAAAATACTATTAGGTATTGCAAAACCATTCATTAAAAGTGCAACCAAAAAATCTCAAACTCAAGTAGATATTGAATGTACTCAGATTATTAAATAAGAAATCTTTAAAAAGCACCACTTATTTTAATATTTCACAGCGGGATGGGACAGCCTGGAGTGTCCGTCACTAGAAAATCTAGCGGAAGGGGCTCATAAGGTTGTTTGAGAGACCCGAAGGTCGGTGGTTCAAATCCGCCTCCCGCTACTCATTTTAAAAATTTTTTGGCTTTAATCATATGTTTAGAATTAGAAAAACCGACTAAATTAAACCATTTTTTCAATTGTTCTTTGCCATTAAGTTGAATTCTAACTTTGCCTTTGCCTATATCATAAACTCCAAACCTAAATTTATACTTACTGATAATAGCAATAAATTGTTTCTGCATAGGGCTTGGACAAATTTTCATTTCTAATCTAGGATAAAAAGTTCCATTATTCATAGCCATAACTACACAACCATCAGTATCAAAATAACCTCTTAAAACATGTAAATCATATTTTAAAAAAGATTTAGGTATAATAGCATTATTCCATTTAGGTGATTTTAACAAACCTTTTTCTTTTAGAATTTTGATGACATTTCTCTTAAAAACAAACAAATCTGCAGTATTCTCATTTTTTCTAAATTTTAATATGGGATTTACATCAAAAATATTATTTATCAAATCCTTAACATATTCAATATAATCTAAATCATCTTTAGAATTAAAAGAAATTTTTATCCGATCATCAACAAAATAACCATCCCCTAACATAATCCCAATAAATTCAGCAAATTTTTTCATATAATATTAAACAATTTTCCATTTAAATACTTCACGTGCACAGTTGTCTTGTGAAAATTTATAAATACAAAATAACAATTCTAAACTCAAAATACTAATAAATTACATACTATTAATAATCTAAAATGAAATTTGCCCATTTAGCAGACTGTCATATTGGAGGTTGGAAAGAGGAATCTCTAAAAAAATTAACAATAGAGGCATTTGAACAAGCAATTGACATCTGCATAAAAGAGAATACAGCATTTGTATTAATATCAGGAGATTTATTTAACACATCCTTACCAAATATAGACATAATCAAAGAAACAGCCCATATCCTAAACAAACTAAAAGAAGAAGATATTTCTTGTTATATAATTCCTGGAAGTCATGATTTCTCTCCAAGTGGAAAAACAATGTTGGATGTTTTAGAAAAATCTGGTTTAGTTGATAATGTAATGAAAATTCAAGATAATCAATTAATATCCACAACAGATAAAACAAACACAAAAATAACTGGAATATTTGGTTTAAGGGGTGGTCTAGATAATTTATATTATAAAAATCTAAAAGTAAAACCAGAATCAGGGTTTAATATTTTCATGTTTCATTGTGGAATAAATGAATTAGTTCCTAAAAGTCTGCAAAAATATCTTAATTTTCCTATGGATTATTTGCCTAAAAATTTTAATTATTATGCTGGAGGTCATATTCATATAATAAAAGAATTAAATTTTGAAAATGGAAAAATAGTTTATCCAGGACCTATATTCCCAAATTCATTCTCAGAAATTGAAGATTTAAATCATGGTGGTTTCTATATTGTAGATGATAAATTAAACACAAAATATATTCCCTTAAATTTAAAGGAAGTTTCAAAAGTAAAAATTAATGCAAATAATAAAACACCGGAACAAGTAGAAGAAGAAATTTCCAATATAGAAGATTTCAAAGATAAAATATTATTAATAAGAATAGAAGGAACTCTAAAAACAGGAAAACCTACAGAAATAAATTGGAAACATTTAATGAAAAAGTTTTCTTCTGCATATGCAATATTAAAAAACACTGCAAAATTCACTTCAAAAGAATTTGAATCTTATGATATAGAAGTAGAAACTGCAGAAGATGTTGAAGAAAAAATAATTTCTGCTCAAAAATTATCAAATAAGGAATTAGGTGAAAAATTACTTAATTTATTAGATAAAGAAAAAGATGAAGGTGAAAAAAATATAGATTTTGAAAATAGAGTAATAAAAGATATTCAAAAAGAACTAAAAATAATTTTAAAATGATATTAAAGAAAATTAAATGAGAGAATACTAGATCCTACCCAAATCAAGAATTAGAATTTTCAGAAGGAACCACTTTATTGTCGGGTGATATTGGTTCTGGTAAATCTACAATATTATTAGCTATTGATTGTGCGTTATTTGGAATTTCAAGACCTTTAGTAACAGGGGAATCTTTACTTAGGCATGGAGAGAAAAAAGGAAGTGTAGAATTAACTTTTTTAATTAAAAATAAAGATATTACTATTAAAAGAGTTCTAAAAAAAACAAGTAAGAGCATAGGTCAAGAAGCAGGATATATTATAATTAATAATCAAAAAAAAGATTTAACCCCTATAGAACTAAAACAAAAAATAATTGAATTATTAAACTATCCAAAAGAAACTTTAACTAAAAAATCTTTAATTTATAGATATACAGTTTATTCCCCTCAAGAAGAAAT
>JAIOTD010000007.1 GCA_021107205.1 archaeon
TCTCCTTTATATTGTTTATAAGGTAACATTCCTCTTATTGTTCTTTTAACAATTCTTTCTGAAGTTTTAGGAAAGAATGGACCTTTTGTAGGTCTGGAACCTTTATGGATTCTTGCTAAATATCTATCTAATATTTGTTTTTTAGATCCTGTTATAATTATTTTATCACAATTTACAACATTAACTGTTTCTCCCATTAATGCTTTCTTTGCTGCATAAGTTGCTACTCTCCCCAAAATCAAATTTTCTGCGTTAATATTCATCCTATAATCCTCACTTTACTTCCTTTTGGATTTTTATTTATTAATTCTGAAATTGAAATTGCTTTTCCTTTTTGGTTTATTTTTTCTTTAGCTTTATCTGAAAATTGGTAAGCTGCGATTGTTAGTGGTTTAGCTAATTCTCCTAAGCTTAAAACTTTTCCAGGTATAACTGCTGCTTCTCCTTCTTTAGTAAATTTATTAATTTTATAAATATTTACTTTTCTTCTTATTCTTGTTGGTTTTTCTAAATCAGAAGCTACTCTTTTCCATATATTTACCTTATTTTTAGTTGAAGCTTTTTTTAATTCTCTAATTAGTTTGATTAATTCCAATGTTTGATGTTTTGTTTTTCTTTTCATTTTATATTTTGCGGGAGACAGGGTTCGAACCTGCGTAGGCACTAAGCCACTTGGTCCTTAGCCAAGCCCATTTGACCACTCTGGCACTCCCGCTTAAAATACAAGCGAGAATTTAGAGTATAAAACTATTTTGCTTTTTCTAATTTCTTCTCAAACTCTGTTAATTTATCATCTAATATCTCTAAAGCTTTGTTTAACATAACTTTAGGACTTAATTGTCCCCATGATTCTATGAAGAATATGAATTTATCTTTTGCGTAATTTACTTCTGCTTTATTATCGAGTAAATGTTTTTCAGCAGCGTCTATTTTATTTAGATCTTTAATTGTTATTTTTTTACCTTCTAATTTAAATAAATCTTCAGGTAATTTTTTAATTAATGTTTCATGATTTTTAGATGAAATTTCGGGATAATGTTTGTAATAAACCAAACCTGGTGAAAATTTCATATGAACTTTTCCTTTATTTAAAACAGCTTCCGCTTCTAATGTTAATTTTTGATCTTTTAATAATTCAGTTATTGTCAATTCTGGATATACTGGAATACATTTAGGATCTTGACTTTTTAAATCTCCTGCAGTAACTGTGCCAGGACCTTTTACCTCTAATGTTAAATTTAATTGATTTGTTGGTGATTTTTTCTTTTCTGGATCATAAAGATTGTAAGATTTAAGGTCTGTTTTTATAGGAACTAAACCTAATCTATGAGCTATGATTTCATCATATAATGGAGAATTATTTTTAGTAAATGTAACCGTTTCTATTGCTAATGTTGGAACTTCTGAAACTATTAATCTTCTTAATGTATTTGCAAATACTTCATCAATACCTGAAATTGTGAAAACTAATTCATTTTCTTTTTTTTCAAGAACTTTTATTTCCATTTTTATACTCTTCTCCCTCTTCTAAAATGTTTTTTTCTACAACCGTCGTGAGGTAATCCTGTAACGTCTTCTATATTTCCTATTCTAAATCCACTTCTTGATAAGGTTCTAACAGCTGCTTGAGCTCCAGGACCTGGATTATTTGGACCATTATGTCCTCCTGGTGCTCTTATTTTGATGTGTAAAGCATTAACTCCATGTTCTTTTGCTTGTTCACCTGCTTGTTTTGCTGCGGCCATAGCTGCTGTTGGCGAACTTTCTAATCTATCTACTTTAACAACTCTTCCACCTGAAGATTTTCCTAGAGTTTCACAACCGCTTATATCTGTGATATGAATAATTGTATTATTATAACTAGCATAAATATGGACAACGCCCCATTTCAATTTATATTGTTTTCTTTCTGGTTTCATTTTTTAGATTCTTCTTTTACTTCTTCCTTTTTCTCCTCTTTTGGAGGTTCTTTCTTAACTTCTTTAGGTTTTTCTTCCTTCTTCTTTGGTTTTTCCTCAACTCTTTCAACAGATTCCTTTTCTGGTTGAGGTCTTTCAGGATGTTCTATTGAAGATATTTTTGATTTTGGATTAAAAATTATTTTAGATTCTTCATCTAATTTAACCATATATGAAGGTATGGTCATTTTTTTATCTCCTATAAATAAATGACCATGAGTTATAAACTGTCTAGCTTGTTTAATTGTTCTTGTTAAACCTTGTTTGAAAACTCTTGTTTGTAATCTTCTATCTAATATATTTTTTAATTCTAAACTTAAAACATCGTCTAAATTAGCTGTTTTTGCTACTAAATTTAATTTAAATAACCTATTAATTAATTGTTCTTTTTCTTTTTCTGCTTGTTCAGAATTTAAAGCTGTTAATTTTTTTGCCTGAGATTTGAATTTTCTAAGTTGAGATGAAGCTTTCCAAATTTCTTTTTTATTTACTAACCCATATTCATTAAGTATGATTTTTTCTTGATCTATTCTTTCTTTTTGCCAGGGATGACTTGGTTTTGAATATTTTCTTCTTGATTTTTTAGGACTTCCCATCTTTACTTACCTTTTTTCCCTTTACTTCCTTTCTTTTGAGATTGTATTTTTTTCTTTTGAACACCCACTGATTTACCCTTTCTAAAATTTCCTCTTGTTCTTTGTCCTCTTACAGGTAAACCCCATGCGTGTCTTAATCCTCTATTGGATTTTATTTTTTGTAATTTTTTTATGTCAAATGATTTTTGAAGACCTATTTTTACACCTGTTAATTGTAAATATTCCCCAGAGTCATAATCTTTTTGCCTGTTTAATGTCCATTTTGGGATATCTTTTGGGTTTTGGAATAAATCTTCTATTTTTTTAACTTCTTGTTCTGTTAATAATCCTACTTTTTTATTCTTTTCAAGATTTAAGTGATTACATATAATATTAGAAAAAGAAAAAGAAACACCTTTTATTTTTCTAAGAGCATTATGAATAGATTTATCCCCCATAAGGTCTGTATTTGCAATTCTTACTATTTTTTTAGGTTCCATCTTTGGAAAAAATAAAGAAGAGTGTTTTTAAATGTTTCGTCCTAATTAGTGTTCTGTAAATATTCTATATTTATCGTCATTTTTAAGCTCTGATACTATTCTTCTAATTACTGCTTTTTCAGGATCAGGCATTAATTTTACTCTATTCTTAATATCTTCAAAATTTTTAAATTCAGCTTCTTTTCTTTGTTCAAGCAATTCCCACATATGTTTTTTACCAATACCTGGAATTAATTCAATCTGGTGTCTTCTTGTATTTATGGGGCCTGCTTTATTGAAAAATTCTATGAATCTGGGTTCGTGTTTTTTTACTAATTCTTGTATAATAAAATCTAATTCTGCTTGAGCGGTTTTTGTTAATTTATCATAGAATATTCTACCATAAATATGATGAATTTGATCTCTTTTACCTTCACCCATATAAACTTCTTCGCTAGGTTGTAAGAAAATTCCTGTTTTAGGAACTAATTCAAGAAGTATAAAATGATCTTTTCCTATAGCTTGAGCTATTGGAGTCTTCCTGTATCCTTGTCTTGGATCGAATGGGTGACCATTTGGAAGGAAATCCAATACTACTGCATATTCTTCTTTTGCTATAGGTCTCATTTTCTTGGTTTAAATTTAAATTATGCATTTTTTGTTAATGTATTGAGTAATTTATTATAATCCTCTGTTTTTAATGTTATATCATCACCGCTTAATATTATTTTTAAGCTATCAATATCTTTTGGTGCAAGGTCGATTAATTTTACTATTTGTTTATCCTTTAACCTTGAAATATTTAATTTTTTAACTTCTTCTTTTATTTTTGCTGTTTTATCTTTTTTTGATTTAGTATAAGCATTAACATATTCTTGAGTTTTTATTCCTCTAGGAGGTAATCCTGAGTCTCTTTTACTTACTTTTTCTAATTCTTCCTTTAATTCTATTAGAGTTAAAGGTCTTTCATTTATATTTTCTATTTCCATCTTTGTAAGTGAATTGGATGAACTATTAATGTTTTTGGTTTATTTCCATCCTTTATCAATACCTCATAACATGCTCCTTTTTTTCTCTTTATTATTCCTATTTGACCATGAAATCTTCTGAAATACATTCCTTTTTGATATGCAGGTTCTGCTTTTAAACATACTTTTTCATCTGGTTTAAAACTTTGTAAATATTTGGTTAAACTTAATTTTCCTTTTTGTCTTATATTTTTCTTGTATTTACTTCTAGTTTTTCTTCTTGCTGAACCTGTTCTACTTACCATTTTGATAATTTTAAGAAATTTTCGTTTATAAATGTTTCTAAGAAAGTTTATTTAATGCTGATGTTAAAGCAAAAAATAAATTATGATCTATAACTTCTGAGTTTTTTGGTTGATTATCAATGATTAATTTTGCTTGAATTTCATATCCTGAACTGTGTACTTTTCTAAGATGAACACTTAATTCATTAAAATTAATATCCTTGTCTTGAATTTTTTTAACATAGTTACCTACTATTTTCTTTACTACAACTAGTTGTCCTGGTTCAAGTTCATTGAAACCTGCTAATTTAATATTTCCGCCTAATTCA
>JAIOTD010000066.1 GCA_021107205.1 archaeon
AAAATTTAGATATTTCTTTTAAAAAAATATATAAAGATTTTAGAGCGTTGAAAAGAGCATTGCCCCATATAGAATACGAGAAAGAAGAAGTAAAGAAAGAATCTAAGGAAGACAAAAAAATAAGTAAAGAAAGAAGAGGACATGAAAGACATGAAACACACTTAGAGAAAGAGTTAAGATATATAGAAGAGAAGTTGAAAATGTTGAATTAATTCTTTTTATTTAATTTTTTATAAAATATTACGAATAAAATTCCACCTATTAGAGTTATTAATGAAATAAAAATAAACATTGGTTCTTTAATTGATTGAATTCCATTTCCAATATAAGCTAAACTTAAACTTCCACTAATATGTCCTAATATTGCTATTGGAATAAAAAACTTAGATTTTAAAGAAGAAAATCCTGCTAAATAAGATATTTCATCATCTGGAAATAAAGGTAAGAAATAAACTAAGAAAATTAACCATTTTCCTTTTTCAAAGATTTTATCATATTTTTTTAAAGTTCTTTCTTTAACAACATGTTTTATTATTTTTCTCCCAAATTTTCTTCCTAAATAAAATGCAATTAAAGTTCCTATTGCTCTTCCTATCCAATTATATAAAAATCCTTGCCAAGTTCCGAATATAAAACCTCCTGCTATAGAAACAACATAATGACTTATGGGCGTTAAAACTACTTGGGCAATTTGAAGTAATATAAATGCAATTGGAGAAAAAATTCCCCAAGATATAACAAAAGATCTTATTGATTCTTGACTTGAGAAAAAAGATGAAGGATAAATATAACCTAAAATTAAAAGAATTATTGGAATAAATGTAAATAAATACCAGATGATTTTAGTTTTTTTCATTTTATTATTTATAATCTACTAGGGCTTTTATTCTTCTTACGCCTGCAGCAACACTTTCTTCTTTTTTGATTTTAAAATTCTTTAATTCTTTTGTATTTTTAACATGAGGTCCAATACATATTTCTTTTGAAAAATTACCTATGGAATAAACAGTTACTTTTTCTGGATATCTTTCTTTAAAGAATGCTAAAACTCCTTGTTTAATTGCATCTTCATATTTCATTTCTTTTACATTTACCTCTAATCCTTGTTTTATTTTTTCATTTACTATTTTTTCTGCTTTAGCTATTTCTTCTTTGGTTAATGCTTTATCATGACTAAAATCAAATCTTAATCTTTCAGGTGTTATGTTAGAACCTTTTTGTTGCACATGACTTCCCAAAACCATTCTTAATGCTTGATGTAATAAATGTGTAGCTGTATGGAGTTTAGTGACAATCTTAGAATGGTCTACTAAACCTCCTTTGAATTTCTTTTCCGAACCTTTTCTTGAAAGTTTTTGATGTTCTTCAAATTCTTTTTTGAATTCTTTTTCATTTACTTTTAATTTATGTTCTTTAGCTAAATCTTTTGTTAATTCTAATGGGAATCCATATGAAGAAAATAAAATAAATGCTAATTTTCCAGGTATTGTTTTAGATTTTAATTTTGAAGTTTCTCTTTCAAATATTCTTAAACCCTGTTTTAATGTATTTTCAAACTTCTTTTTTTCTTGTTCTAATTCAGTTAATATTAATTCTTTATTTTCAGTTAATTCGGGATATAATTTTTCATATAATTTAATAAAATCTTTAGATAAATTTATCAAATAATCTTCTGGTAAATTTAATAATTTGGAATATCTAATTGATCTTCTGATTAATCTTCTTAATACATATCCTTGTTCTAAGTTTGAAGGTTTTATCCCTTCTACTAAAATAAATAAAGCTGATCTTACATGATCTAAAATAATTCTAACATAGGTTTCATCTTTGTTTAATTTTTTCTTTATTGGTAAGAATAAATCTGTTTCAAATACAGAAGGTTTTTCTTGTAAAATCATTGCTGCTCTTTCTAAACCAAATCCCGTATCAATATTTCTTTGTTTTATTGGTAAATATTTTCCTTCAGTTGTTTTTGTATATTCGATAAAAACATTATTCCAAATTTCAATCCATGTAATGTCTTTAGGATCAAATTTCTTTGGTGGTTTTTTAGAAGAACTCCAAATAAACATTTCCGTATCTGGACCGCAAGGACCAGTAGAACCTACAGGGCCCCACCAATTATCTTTTTTTGGTAAGAATGCAATTCTTTCTTTTGGAATTCCTAATGATTCCCATATTTTTGAGGATTCAGTATCTTTTGGGGCATCTTTATCTCCTTTAAAACAAGTTACTGCTATTTTTTTTACAGGTATTTTTAATATTTTAGTTAGAAATTCAAAACTCATTCCTACAGAATCTTTTTTCCAATAATCATTTAATGACCAATTACCAAGCATTTCAAAGAAAGTTAAGTGAAAACTATCTCCTACTTCATCTATATCTCCAGTTCTAATACATTTTTGATAATCTGTTAATTTATTACCTAATGGATGTGGTTGACCTAATAAATAAGGAACTAAAGGATGCATTCCTGCTGTTGTAAATAGAACTGTAGGATCATTTTCAGGAAGAATGCTAGAACCTGGAATAATTTTATGATTTTTCTTTTTGAAAAATTCTAAGTATTTATTCCTTATATCTACTGATTTCATAGTATAAATTACCTAAAATTAGTTTAAATAATTTACTAAGTTCCACCGGACAACTGTACACATAGAGTTTATAAATTTTAAGTTGTTAAATTAATTATGGAGTGTGGTGAGTGTAAAGGAAAACATCCTTGTAGTCGTAAATTTTGTCCGTTTAATTTTAATTTTAAGGTAGTTGATAGTGAAGATTTTAGTGGAAGCGCTCCCCCTCAGATATTTGTGGGTTCTAAATTAAAATATCCTAATGTTAATGTTGGAATTATAAGTCCTCCTGAATTTTCAGATCAAGCTTGGGTTTATAATGATCAAATTTACTGGGCAGATAATAGTTATTCTATAAGAGATATATTAAATTTAAGATCTCATTTAATTAATTCAAAATTTACAACTCAAGTTAAAAGAACTGATAGATTCTTAAATACTGCTCAAGAAGTTGGTTTAAGTAACAAACCTGTAGATTTAGAGTTTTCATTAAAGAAAAAACCTAGCTTAAAATTAGATAAAGATAAAGTTGTCAGTCCTTTAAATTTAGGGGTTCCTTTAAAAAAAGTTAGAGTTATTGAAAATGTTAAAATTTCTAGGTATGTTGATAAAGTTGTTGGAGATACTGACTGGAAATCTATTGAAGGTTTAGATTATTTGTATAAAAAAGGTTTTGATGAGAATTTCTTGAGTCAAATGTTAAGTATTGGTAAGTTGGGGTTGAAGAAAAATAGAAGATTAGTTCCAACCAGATGGTCTATTACTGCTACCGACGATAGTTTGGGTAAAAATTTAATTGAAAATGTTAAAAAATCTAAAATTATAGAAGATTATAGTTTATTTTGTGGAAATTTTTTAGGTAATTATTATTTTATTATGTTTTTTCCAGAAGTTTGGGAATATGAATTGTTTGAAAATTATTTAGTTAATTCTGTTTGGAATACTACTAACGAAGTTAAAACATGTACTGATTATGAAGATTATTATGGAAGAAAGAAATATGTTTCTGAAACTGCAGGAGGATATTATGCAACAAGGATTGCTTTGTTAGAATTCTTAAATAAATTTAAAAGACAAGCTGGTTGTTTAGTTTTAAGATTTGAAACTCCTGAATATTATGCAAGTCTTGGAGTTTGGGTTGTTAGGTCTGCTGCTAGAAAGACATTAGGTAATGATGTTATTAAATTTGATTCTAAAGAAGAAATGTTAAATTATGTTAGATATAATGTTTTAAGAAAATTTAAGTTTGATGTTCAACATATTTTTAAGAAAAGTATTTATTTGAATAAACTGAAAACTCAGACTAAATTAGGTGATTTTATATAAAAAAAGAAAAAATTTAAGGTCTCCAAATAGACCTTAGTTCTGCTACAAATCTTGTAATTATATTTTTAGTTCCTGAATATTGGAACATATCTGTGTATATTGGATTTCCTATTATGTTATCATTGTAAGGTATTGCCCTAACCATTACATCTCTTCTTGAAAATCTATCCCACCATGTTGCTCTAAATGGTTCAGAACTATCTTGTCCAATATTCATCCAATTTCTATCATTTATATTCTGTACTACTGAAATCCCATCATTGTAACTTATTTGGAATGTCACCCTATCAATATTATCTGTGCTTTCCAAAGATCCCGCTGTAAATGTAATTATGCCTCTATTGTAGTTTGTGTAACCTGTTATAAAACTTAAAATTCCTACTTGTGTTTGATTTTGTGTTTGGATACATGCTCCATCTTCACAGATTTTATTTTCATTAGCACAATTATATGTTTCCCAAGTTCCATACTGATTTTCTCCTTGGTCATAACAGCTATACTCTGAAAGTCTTGTTGGATCAGTGCAAACATCCCAACTATCTAAGTAATAAGTCGAATTGTTTGGTTGTTCCATCCATCCAATTAAGTGTCCTCTAACATAATAGTTTATTCCACCATCGGTGTCTGAACATACTCCGTTTTGTGTTTGATTTCCATAACCCAAATATTGGAAAGGTCCTTCGGCTCTTCCAGTTCCACTTACATTATTATAATAAGGGCGTGCTTGGATTCTAACATTCTCTTTTGGACTTATATCTGACCAAATCACATTGTAAGGTAAATTATAATCAGTTCCTATAGTTGTCCATTGACTAAGGTTAAAATTAATTTGGAATTCTACATAATCTACAAGACCTTCTGTAATTGCATTAAATTGAATTTCTCCTTGGTCAGGATCTGTGTAACCAATTATATCAATTACGATTCCAGGTAATGATTGATTTCCTGTTTGATTACATTGTAAATCAGTTGTACATTCATCTATTCCAGTACCATTTACTAATGTACAAGAAAGGCCTACACAAGCCATATGAGTTTCATTTATAGATGTAGGATTGTAGTGAACATTTATCCATTCGCTTTGGTCATTTCTACCACCTTCATCAAATAAGTTTACCCAATAGGTATATGTTCCGCTTTCGTTTCTAATTGTATTTATATTTAGATAACAATATGAGTCACTACATTCTTGAGTATAAAAATCAGAATATAAATATTGTCCATCTTTTCTTACTATAAAATCAAAATAGCCCAAATCCCCATCAGGATCATAAAATATACCATTAACATTAGAAATTGGGTTATTTGTTTGTCCTGAAGGACTTACACTAAATGATTGTACAATAGGAGGATTATCATCGGCGCTTTGATTAGTTTGGTTACATTCCCAATCAAAATTACATTCATTTATTCCTTCTCCAAAGACTTCTACACATAATGATCCTATACATTCTAAATGTGTAACATTAGTTTCATTTTCATCTAGGCTTTTTACTTCTTTGACATTTGTATCTATAATTGAAGTTTTAACTGCATTTCCAAATAAAAATTTATTGAAACTATCTATAAAAGAAACAAAACCATCCATAACATTTGCAGATACTATAGAAGCAGACATTAAAAATATAAGACTTAAAGATAATATTATTACAACCTCTTTTTTCATTTAAATAAACACCTCCAAATATAATTGTTATTAAATATGAATAACTCTAGATTGTATAAAAACGTTTCTATTTTTTCCACATATTGTAAATAATATAAACTACAATAGCAAATAGAGCTCCTATTAAAAACCATAAAGCATAATTTGGTTGAACATTAATTATTTGAATTGTTTCTGGTGCTGCGTCAGCTGCTAGAGATTTGGTTGCTTCCATAGCTCCACTTTCAGCTAAGTTTTTAGAAAAATCTTGAGATTGTAATGCTAATGGTCGATATAAATTAGTATAAACTTGTATTAAACCTGCTGCTAATATTGAAACTATTGTTAAAGGCAATGCTTTTTTTAATGAAGCTGTTAATCTAGAAGCTTTAGGTGCAATAATAATATATTTTTTTGCTAATTGGTAAAGTTCTATTTTCTTACCTTTATCACTCCATATGAATTTCTTTACTTCTACTAAATTAGCTTTTTTTAATTGTTGTAGATTATAATGTGTTGTTGAGATTGGAATTTTAAGTTTTTTAGAAATATCTGTTTCAGAAGCATCTTCTTTTTCTGCTAAATAATCTAAAATTTTTCTAGAAGTATCATTACTTAATACATTAGCTATTGTTTTAGCTTTATTTTCTTCTAATGAAACCATAATAAATTTGTCTTTTGCCATGATAATAATATTAAAAATTAGTTTATAAATGTTATTTAGACTTCAATTTGAGTAGAAGTTATTTTTTTACATATACTGTTGATGTTGGGAATGGTATGTCAATCTTAGCTTTATTTAATGCTTTATAGATTACATCTACTGCTTTTATTTTTGCATCAAATCTTTCCTTGTAGGTTTGAACCCAGAAATATGCTTTAAATTGTAATGCAAAATCACCCATATTCATGAATTTTACACTTGGCTCTGGATCTTTTAAAACTTTAGGGATTTTTTTAACAGCTTGTAAAACAACTTTTCTTACTTTATCTGTTTCTGAACCATAAGCAACTCCAAAATCAATAACTGCTCTTGCTTTTAATTGTGGTTTTGCGTAATTTTGTATTATTGCATTAGCCATATTATTATTTGGAATTATCAACAGTTCATTGTCAAATGTTCTAATTTTAGTAGACCTTAAACCAATATCAATTATTTTTCCCATTTCCCCAGATTGTAGTTTAATTGTATCATCTAAACTAAAATTTTTATCTAGGATTATAGCTATACCTCCAAAGATATTTGCTAAAGTGTCTTTTAATGCTAATCCTAAAACTAAACCAGCTACTCCTAAACTAGCAAGTAATGGTGTAATCTGAACTCCCCATTCTCCTAAAATAATTATTAATCCTATAATTCCAATAATAACTTTAGCAAATTTGTGGAATAGATTAAGTAATGCGTCATCTGCTGTTGATTCTGTTTTTTTAGCCCATTCTTTCCCCCAATTATCTATTATTACATCTATTACGACAATTATTACAAGAGTTCCCAAGGCATAAATTATTGAGTCGTTTAATTTTGTTAAAAATTCTGTTGTTATTAAAGGTAAAATAAATTGTTTTATACCTATAAAGAAAAAGAGTAAGACTAAGAAATTTTTTGATCTAGCTAATATTAAATCATCAACATTTGTTTTTGTTTTTGATACTAAAGCTCCTATAATTGTTTTTAATATCCAAACTAATATTCTTGAAGCTATTAATAAAATAAGTATAAATAATACAATGTTTATTGTTGGGTTTTGGGTTATTTGAAATACCATTTTATTTTAATATTATAGCTGGTTTTCCTGGCGAGGATTGTTTCATTTCTTCTGCAGATTCTGCAGTTGTTATATTTATATCTGAAACGAATTTATTCTTTATTAAATTTATGTTTTCTTTTAATATTTTTAATTCTTTTTCTTGTGTTAAAATAATTTTAGGTATTTTATTTGGATCTTTGATTAAACTTGGAATTATTTTACTAATTTCCTTTTCATATCCTTTTACTAAAACTTTTTTTATTATTTTTTTGAAATCTCTTGATTTTTCTAATTCTTTTTTGACTTTTTTATAGAAATTATATTTCCATTTTTCTGTAATTATTAATTTGATGTTTCTTGGATCTATTTTAGTTAAGTTAATTACTTCACTTATATCATAAATTACATTATCTATGAAATCTTCTTGATATTCTAACTCTAAGTTAATTTTCTTTTTTTCTACTTTAGGCCATTTATTTGAACATTTTAATTCTGAAGTTAAATGGGGTATGAATGGATGAAGTAATGTTAATAATTTATTATAAGATTCTGTGAATGTATTCTTAGAGATTAAATTAATATTTTTATGAAGATAATTGGTAAATTCTGTAATTGATATTAGTGCTTTATTATATTCGAAGTTTTCAATATTGTTAGTTACATTATCTATTAAAAAATTTATTTTACTTAAAATAATTTTATCTTTAGATTTTCCAAACTTTTTATTTTCAGATAAAAAATGTAGTTTATTTACAAATCTAAATGCATGTTGGATTCCCTTATCACTCCATTGAATATCTTTATCTGGAGATGCAATTGAAACTAGGAAGAATCTTGCTGCATCAATACCATATTTTTTTGAAATTGTTTCTGGTAAGACAACATTACCTCTTGATTTGGACATTACTACTCCATCTTCTCCATGTAACATTCCTTGGTTGAATAATTTAGTGAAAGGTTCGTCTCCTTTTAAGAATTTTAAATCTCTTAAAGCTTTTTGGAAGAATCTTGCGTATATTAAATGCATACAAGCATGTTCTGCTCCTCCAATATATTGATCAACAGGCATCCAATAATTTACTTTTTCTTTATTGAATGGTTGTGTTTTATTTTTAGGATCTGTATATCTTAAGAAATACCAGCTTGAATCAAAGAAGGTGTCCATTGTATCTGTTTCTCTTCTTGCATTAGACTTACATTTAGGACATTTAACATTTACAAATTCTTTATTTGTTTCTAAAGGATTTCCTTTACCAAACTTAACTTTATCTGGAAGTTTTACAGGAATATTTTTTTCTGGAACTATTCCACATTTTTTACAGTAAATGATTGGTATTGGAGTTCCCCAGTATCTTTGTCTAGAAACTAACCAGTCTTTTAATTTGTATTGTATAGTTTTTTTACCTAGTTTCTTTTTTGTTAATTCTTTTGTGATTTCTTCTATTGCATCTTTATTGTTTAGTTTATTGAATTTTTGAGAATTAATTAAATTTCCTTCACTTACATATGCTCTAGACATTTTTTCTACATTTAATTCATAATCAGGAGTTATTACTTGTTTAATTGGAATATTATATTTTTTAGCAAATTGAAAATCTCTTTCATCATGAGCTGGAACTGCCATAACCATTCCAGAACCATAGTCTGCTACAACAAAATTACCGACGTAAACTGGAACTTTTTCATTATTTAGGGGGTTGATTGCATAACTTCCTGTAAATGCTCCTTCTTTATCTAAAACTTCTAAATCAGTTGTTGATTTTATTTTTTTTAATAGATAATTTACTTCTTTTCTTTGAGCATTAGTAACTAAATCAAATAATTTTGGATGTTTGGCAGAAATAACCATGAATGTAACTCCAAAAATAGTATCTGGTCTTGTTGTGAATACTTGCCAAGGTTTTTCATTTATTTTAAAAATAATTTCAGTTCCGTAAGATTTACCAATCCAATTTTTTTGCATTATTTTGATTCTTTCCGGCCATTGTAATTTTTCAATATCTCTAAGAAGTTCATCTGCATATTTAGTGGTTTTAATGAACCATTGCTCTAATTCTTTTTCTATAACATCTGTATCTGGATGTCTCCAACATTTTCCATTATGAACTTGTTCATTTGCTAAAACAGTATTACATTTATTACACCAATTGACTGGAGCTTTTTTTCTATAAACTAAATCTTTTTCCAAGAATTTTAAAAAGAAAAACTGATTCCATTTGTAATATTCTTGGTCTGAAGTTTTAACTAATCTGGACCAATCATAACTTAAACCTAAAGCTTTTTGTTGTTTAATGAAATTTTTAATTGAGTTTTCTGTGAATTTTTTTGGATGTTCTCCTGCTTTTATAGCTGCATTTTCTGCTGGCAATCCAAAAGAATCATAACCCATAGTGTAAAGAACATTAAATCCATTCATTCTTTTATATCTGGTATAAATATCCCCTACTGTATAATTGAAAGCATGTCCCATATGCAATCCTGAAGCAGAAGGGTATGGAAACATCTCTAGAACATAATATTTCTTTTTTTTGGTTTTTTTTACTTCAAATGACTTGGATTTTTCCCATTTATCTTGCCATTTCTTTTCTATTTTTTTGAAGTTGTACATAATTATAAAATTACCAATA
>JAIOTD010000012.1 GCA_021107205.1 archaeon
ATATTTCTGGAGTTTTAGGATCAAACACACCTAGATAAAATAAAGCTGCTAATGCAATTAAAACAATTAGAATAGCCCAACCATATGTCATCAGATACTCCATAGCTGTCTGACCTCTTTTTAACATGTAATTTATATTAGAATTGTTGTTTATAAATTTTATTAAAAAAGTGGGCCTGAGGGAATTTGAATCCCCGACCTCTGGCTAACTTAGATTTATTGCTTTTTTGTTTTTGTAGCAATAAAGGTCATATAAGACCAGCGCTCTAACCAGGCTAAGCTACAGGCCCGTTATTAAAAATTCTAAAAACTAAGTATTTAAACTTTTTTATAACAAAAGCTTTATAAATTAATCTTTAATCCTTATGGTTATAACAATTTGGAGGTTATGAAAATGGCTGAAGTTTCACCAGATAAAGCTTATGAAGCTGTCGAGCTTGCTAAGAAAACTGGAAAATTAAAAAAAGGTACCAATGAAGTTACTAAAGTAACTGAAAAAGGTATTGCAAAATTAGTTTTAGTTGCACAAGATGTTAATCCTAAAGAGATTATTATGCACTTAAAACCTTTATGTGAAGAAAAAAGTATTCCTTATGTTGACGTTCCTAGTAAAGAGGAATTAGGGGCAGCAGCTGGTTTGGGAGTTCCTACTTCTGCAATAGCTATAGTTGTTGAAGGAGATGCAAAAGATATAATTAAACAATTAAGTAAATAAAATGGCTAAGAAAGACAAGAAAGATAAATCTAAGAAAGAAAGAATTTCTAGAAATAAAGGAGTTCAAGAAACTAAAGGTAAATTTATTTTGAGTCAAAGAGAAGCAGGTAGTTTATTTTCTATTGCTTTTCCAGCAACTGTCGAAGAAATTGTAGGAAGCACAGGTATGAGGGGAGAAGCAACACAAGTTAGATGTAAGGTTTTAGAAGGAAGAGATTCTGGAAAAATCTTGAGAAGAAACGTTAAAGGTCCTGTAAGAAAAGGAGATGTTTTAATGTTAAGAGAAACTGAAATAGAAGCAAGAAAATTAACTCAAGGTAAAAGATAAAATGGCTAATTGTGGATTTTGTGGAAAAGTTATTGAAAAAGGAACAGGTAAATTGTTTGTTTATGAAACAGGTAAATCTGTTTGGTTTTGTTCAAATAAATGTGAAAAGAATTTGTTAAAGTTAAAAAGAAAGCCAAGAAATTTTAAATGGACGAAAGAATATAAGAAAAAATGAATGAAAAAAGTTTAGTTCTTATTAAACCTGATGGTGTAAAGAGAGGATTAGCTGGAGAAATTATTTCTAGATTTGAAAAAGTTGGTTTAAAGATTGTTGGTATGAAAATGGTTTGGGTTGATGAAAATTTTGCTAAAGAACATTATACTGAAGATATAACTAAAAGAAGAGGAGAAAAGGTAAGAACTAATTTATTGAAGTTTATTAAATCAGGTCCTGTTATAGCAATGTGCGTTGAAGGTATAGAAGCTATTGAAGTTATTAGGAAAATTGTTGGTGAAACAGAACCTAAGAGTGCATTACCTGGAACTATAAGAGGAGATTATTCTCACATTAGTTATGGGATGGCTGATAAATTAAATAAAGCTATTGAGAATTTAATACATGCATCTGCTAATAAAGAAGATGCTGAACATGAAGTTTCTTTGTGGTTTGCTATAGAAGAACTACATAATTATAAAATAGCACATGAAGAACATGTTTTTTAATCAGAGAGTTCTATAAGTTCATAAATAATTTACTTGTAAATTTCATTTTTACATTGGAGGCATACCCGGAGGCATACCACTAGGCATCTCAGGTCCGCCTTTTCCAGAACTAGATATAACATCATCTATTCTTAGAATTAATTCTGCAACTTCTGAAGCTGATTTTACTGCTTGAGTTTTAATCTTTAATGGTTCTATAACTCCCATTTTATATGCATCTACTATTTTTCTTTTGAATACATCAATACCTTGATTTTTACCATCTTTTAAGTCATGTTTTGCTTTTATATCTGTTAACATATCAATAGGATCAAGACCTGCATTTTCTGATAATGTTTTTGGAATTATTTCCATTGAATCTGCAAATGCATTTACTGCTAATTGTTCTCTACCTGATAATTTATTTGCAAAGTTTCTAAGTTCTTTTGCTAATTCAACTTCTATTGCACCTGCACCTGTTACTATCTTATTATTTTTTAATGCAGCAACAACATCCCCTAATGCATCCTTAATTGCTCTTTCAATTTCTGAAATAACATGATCTGTTCCGCCTCTTATTAATAATGTAACTGCTTTTGGATTTTTACATTCCTTGATATAGGTCATATCTTCATCGCCAACTTTTGTTTCTTCTACTAATCCAGCGAAACCTAAATCTTCTTTTGTTAATGAATTTAAATTAGAAATTATTCTTCCAGATGTAGCTCTTGCAAGTTTTTCTAAATCAGATTTAGTAACTCTTCTTATTGCATATATATTGGCTTTACTTAAGTAATGTTGAGCTACATCATCAATACCCTTTTGACAAATTATAACATTAGCCCCAGAAGCAATAACTTTATCTGTCATATTTTTAATCATAGCTTCTTCTTGATCAATGAATTTTTGTAATTGATCTGGATCTGTTATTTGGATTTTTGCATCAATTTCTGTGCTTTTTATTTCTAAAGCCATATCTAATAATAAAATTTTAGCATCTTTAATTGATTTAGGCATTGTAGCACTAACTCTTTCTTTATCCAAAACAATACCTTTAATTAATTCAGAATTTTCAATTCCGTCCCCTGTTTTTTTCTCGATTTTTATATTGTCAATATCAATTCCATGTTCATCTTTTACTTGTAATATTGAATTAACTGCCAAATCTGCTAATATTTCTTTTGCTGATTCTGCTCCTTTTCCAGTCATTGCTGTTATTGCTATTTTTTTAAGTAAATCCTTATCTTTTTCAGTAATATCCATAGCTAAGTTGTTTAGAATTTCTTGAGCTTTTTCAGCTGCTAATCTATAACCTTTTGAAATAACTGTTGGATGAACATTTTTATCTAAAAGATCTTCTGCATTTTTTAATAATTCACCTGCTAAAACTACTGCTGTTGTTGTTCCATCTCCTACCTCATTTTCTTGAGTTTTAGCTACTTCTACTATCATTTTAGCTGCCGGATGTTCAATAGACATTTCATCAAGAATTGTGACACCATCGTTAGTTACTACAACATCACCTAAAGAATCTACCAACATTTTGTCCATTCCTTTAGGACCTAGAGTTGTTCTTACTGTTTCAGCAACTGCTTTAGCTGCTGCTATGTTGTTTTTTTGAGCTGTTTTACCAGTATCTCTTTGTGTACCTTCAGGTAGTATGAATATTGGTTGTATTTGTTGATTCATTTTTATAACCCCGACCAATGTTTATTAGTCAATATTTATAAATCTTTCTTTTAAAATTAGTCAAACATGTTAAACATGCCTTTTTTACCTTTTGGTTTATCTTTGTCTTCTTCCATGCTTTTAACCATTTGATTTCTGAAATCAGATGCTTCTTCTTTTGTTGGTTTTTTAGCAGTGAAGAATAATTTACTGCCTTTTTGTTTTCTTCTTTCTTGTTTTTCTTTTTCTTGTTGTTTTATGTATTTTTTACCTGCTGCTAATTCTTTTTCATAACTTTTTGATTGTTTCTTTTTTGACTTCTTTTTAAAGTATAATAATATTAATAATAAAATAACTATAACTGCAACAATTAAAATAAATCCTGTGAAAAAACCTTCTGTTGAGTTTTCTTTTACCACATTACCTGTTATTAAACCACCTACTTTTTGAAATGCATTTCTTTCATCCTTTAAATTTAAATTATTAAAATTATAATTTTGGTTATTGGAAGAAACTTCAATGTTATATTCTCCGTTTTTAAATAATCCTGGAAGATAAATTAATGCATATTCTTTTGGTTTTAAACTAATATCTTTTTGTTTTGTTATTGAATCTGTTTTTATGTTTATTATATCTTTAAATTTAACATTACCATTATTTGTTATTTTTAAATTTTGACCATCCATTTCTGATGTAAAACTTTTTAATTCATTAACTGTAATTTGTTTTTCTGTTTCAAATTCATTTGATTCTGCTAATATTTCCCAATCACCCGGTAATGCACTGCTCTCTAAAGGAAATTCTAATTTAGATTCAGAAGTTATAGATTTTTCTAATATTATTTTGTTTTTTGGATTTTTTATTATTATTTTTACATTATCTTTTATTACTTCTTCTGCTTGATCATATAATATTGGTGTTATAGAGATAAATTCAGAAGGGTTTATGTTTTGTGATTCTAAATTTATAATTAGTTCGGTTGGTATTTGAGAGATGAATAGATTGAAATCTTGTTCTGCATGATTTTCATTACCATCTTCTATTTTTATTTTTAAAATATGTTCTCCTGATTTAATTTTGTTATCTAATTTTATTTTTTTATTGAATTCTGAATTTGTTTTAGTTTCTGTTGAAATTTCTTCTTCACCTAAAAGAATTGTTAATGTGTAACCTTCTAAAGAATTTTCATTTATATCTTTAACATTTCCTTCTAGAGTTATTGTTTCTCCAGGATCTAAATTTTGTTTGTTAATATTTGAAATTAAATTTAGTTGATCTGTAACTGTGAAAGTTTTGAATTCTGATTCTTCTAAAATTGAATTGGAAGAACTTTTTAGTTTTAATTTTGTTGTACAATTCCCCATCATATCTTTTGTTAATGGTAAACCAGGTAATATTGTGTTGTAAGGAAAATTTGCATTAAGTTCTATTGGAGTTACAAAATAAACGTAATTATATTCGCCACAATTAATACTTGATTCTAAGAAACCACTTAAATCACTAGAGTGCGTTATTTCTACATCTGCAGATATTTTATCATTTAAATTAAAATTATTTAATGTATTTGTATCTACAACTAAGTCAGCTGAAGCTAAAGGAATTAATAGTAGAACTAATAGTATAATCACTTCTTTTTTCATATTGATTTTTTAGTTACGGATGTTTATATAGTTTTTGATGATTTATTGAATATATAAAAAAACATCCCACCACCCGGATTCGAACCGGGAACCTTTCGGTCACGGCTAACTGCTTATCATGCTTCTCAAAGCAGTGAATTTATCTACAGCCGAACGCTCTACCGTTGCTCCTTTTACAAGTTTGAGCTATGGTGGGGCAGTGGGACTATAATAATAATATTATAATTTATTTAAAAAGGTTTTCATAAGACAGTTTTTTACGTGGGTAATAATATTTTACATTTTTGTATGATAAATCATATAATTTTTTAATATTGTTTTTATCCGATATAGCTATAACAAAAACTGAAGTATTTTTATGATCTTTTCTAACTTTACCTTTGAATTCTATTTTAACCATTTTTAGTAATCTTTTATAGTCTTCTAGAAATAATTTAGAACTTGATGTTAATTTAACTTGGCCTGCAGTTATAGATCCATCACCATCAATTAAACCCCTAACAAAGTGTATTATGTTCTTTTTATTTGTTTTGAAGAATATTTTTGGAATTCTTATAATCTTAGACTTTGCTCCTGAGGGAATTTGAAATTTTTTGTTTAACAATAATGTTAAGTTTTTTGATGAAACATATATTTCATAATTAGGTTTTTTATTGAAACTTTTATTATTCATTCTCTTTTGAACTGATGCTTTATAATCAAACAAATTCATAATTAATCTTAAAATAGTCTCTTTCTCTTCTTCATAACTTGTGTATATTTTAGTTTGATATCCTTTTTCTTTTTTCATATATAAATGACCATCTGTTATAACTAAACCTAAGAAATATGATAAATTTTGGTTTAATTTTTTTGGAATCTTAACTTTTTGAAAATTTTTTACTTTAAATCCTGCTGATTTCATCGCATTATTCCAAGTTCCAAAATATTTTCTCGATGTATGATATAAATAAGAATTATCCCTCTTTACAGGCCTTCTTTTTAATTTGATTTCCAATTTTTTTATTTCGTTTATTACTTTTACTTTATTCCATTTTCTATGTGGGGCCATATATAATTAGAAGTTAGTTAATTTATAAAGATTATGTTAATGTTACTATGTTGTCTTCTTTTGTTATTGTTATATCTCCCGTATTTTCATCAAATGATTGTGCTGCATCAAAATGTGTTAATAATACTTCTACCCAATCTGATTGTTGTCCATCTATATTTATTGTAACTGTGACTTCTCTTTCATTAAAAATAACATCGTAATCTTTTCCATCTATGCTTGAAGGTAATGTTATTGTTTTTGTATAACCGTTTTCTGCTACGGCTGCTAAGTTAATTTCATTTTTTAGAATTTGAACTAAACCTTGAGCTTCCACACTTGTTTTTCTAGATGTTGTGAAATCTAAATAAAAAACTTCTGCTACTGCAAAACCTAAAACTAAAATAATTCCTATCCCCATTAATAACATTAGTTCTACAGAAGCTTGACCTTTTTTTTTCATGTTAATATTAAATTTAATTTTGGTTATAAAGTTTATGTTGTATTTGTTATCCCTAACTAGTAACGAAAGGTTTATAAACAAATAAAGTATATTCTTCTCATGGCAAAGAGATCACTATTAAATAAGATTAAAAGTTATGGAATTAAAACAGCTTTAGCTCTTGATCTTTTACTTGCTCCTGGCTTTCCTACAATTGCTAATAGTGTTGAAAACGCACTTGCCAGACCTAGAGATTTTAAACCTATGACTATATATCATCCTATTACAGATTTAACATCATATCCTTTAGTTGGAAGTAATGGCGTAGTTGATACTGTAAGATTGGATTGGCATGATAGAACACATATTGATATGTTTTATATTCATAGTGGGTATCCTGATGATTTTTCAAGAGAAGGTAACATTATAGATAGTGTTGAATCTCCTCCTTATTTTTTTGCTCTTGGTGAAAATGATACTAATGGTACATTCTATGTAACTTTTCAAGTTCCTGAAGATCCACAACCTCCTTCAACTATAGTTCATGGAAATGTTAAAGAAATATTAAATGATGTTTCTGTTGATAGTGCTTTGGTTGTGATTAGTGATGAAAATGGTGGAACTGTAGATAGTAGTTATACAGATAGTTTAGGTAATTATAATATTAGTTTGCCTCGTATTCCTTCAACTTATTTTACTACTGTTTCAAAACCAAGAGATATTTATCAATGGCCTATGGAAGATTTGAATGGTATTTTTAGTGATACTTTAATAGTTTCTGGAGAAGATAGTTTAAGAAACGATAAAGATGTTGTTGAAGATTATTGGATTTATAATAATGAGATAGATAGTATTAGATTTATAGATTTTTTTAGAGAAGTTTGTGAAGGTGGACAACTTTTATCACCCACTCAAAGATGGAGCCATAGTCCTGCTATTTTGTTTAATCCTGATTATATGGATGTTCCTCCAGAATATATAGATATTGTTCAAGATGTAATTCTTAATGATTTACCTTTATTTACCAATGGAGTTATAACTCCTTATTTAACTACTAATGAGGACAGTGCTGAAATTTATGTTGGTTTTTTACCTTCCCAATATTTTCCTCCTGGTGATGCTGGTTTAAATACTATAGATAATGATAATCCTGATAATTTTTATGAAATTACTTCAGGTAGTGTTGCTTTAGGGGATTGGTTAGTAGGAACACAAAGAAGAAGAATTGCATTACATGAGTTTGGTCAAGTTTTAGGTATAATAAGTGATACTTATAATGTGACTAATAGTATTTTTTATTTTTCTATTCCTAATATAATGGATTACTCTGTTGATGATCTTAAAATAGGTAAAGCTTTATACAATTACGAAATAGGACAAAATTTTTAAATTTCTGTTATTGTTTGCCAACCTGCAGGACAACATATTTGTTCTAATTCTGGATTAAAATCAAAAGGATTTCCTCCACCAGTCCAAGCAACACCACAATCAAATCCTCCACCACCTCCACAGTAACCTAATTCAATTGGAGGGGTTATTGGATTGTCACCTTCTACCCATGATGTATCTATTGGACAACATGCTCCGCCAGAACAGAATAAAGGAATTGCTGGTTGTTGATCAGTACCCATACAACAGTCAGCGTGTGATAAACAAGGATTATCTCCTTCTTGAATAGGAATTAAAGGAGAGTTACATACAGGTATTATTATATTATCATTCCAATCTATTCCTATGGAACCTAATACAGGTGTTGAGAATTGATTTATAGTTGATAATTCGGCTTTCCATTTTAAATTATTTCCACTAATTATTGAAGGATATCCAGGTATTGCTTCTACCCAATTTTGTCCATCGTCTGCTGATAAATAATATATTATGCTAGTTCCTTCTGAAAGATATTCTGATGCATATATTGCTGCTTGGTATATTGGTTCTGTTGTTATAGTATTGGATTCAATTGATTGTGATTCTGTTGTGGAAAATTGTTGACAAGAGAATTTTAAATCTTGGGTAGCATCGCCATAATAACTTATACATGGTTTATCTCCAGATGTTAATGCTATAGAGGAATATCTTCCTGCGTCCCCTCCATCAACTACTTCCATTGTCCAATCTCCAATATGATAATTTCCTTCAGTTGTATAGAAATACATTAGATCATTATTTGAACTATGCCGACTACTTATGTGTGTATTATCATTAGAATCTAAAATAAGAGAATTATGCCATCCCATCGGCCAACCAATATCATCGAATACGTGACCTGCATATAAACTAGGACCTTGAGCATACCATAATTCATGTTGCCAACCAGCTTTAAAAGAGATGTGGGGATTATCATTAGAATCTAAATCAAGAGAAATGTAACCATTAGCGTTCCCCCCTCTAGCATGGTTAGGATACCACATTTCAGTATCAGCATCATAATAATCCACATAAACCATCCCACCTAAAGCATTCATCAAATAAGCAATATAAATATTATCATTAGAATCTATTTCTATAGATGTATATCCTCCTGAATTAAAGGGAGGGGCTCCTGTTGAAATATCCGAGTACCACAACCCATCATAATAAGCATATTTTAATGTTGTAAATCCCGGATAAGGATTATTTTCTTTCATGTAGCTTATATGGGGATTATCATTAGAATCAACAGCAATAGAAGAATACATTCCTTTATCTCCAATATCATCTATTGTTAGAATATCCCAACTTCCATCATAATAAGCATATTTTAAATCTTTATTAGTTAAATCATAATAGCTTATGTGTATATTATCATTAGAATCAACAGCAATAGAAGTCCATTTACCAACATCACCACCACTATCTATTGTTGTACATTGCCAGCTATTACTTGGACCGCAGTTACCATTTGTACTAACATATTTAGCATATTTTAAATCATCATTTGTATTATCGTTATAACTAATATGGGGAATATCATTAGAGTCAAAAGCTAAAGAAGTAAACTTACCAACATCACCACCAAAATCAATTATTTCATTACTCCATCCTGTTGGATTAAGTTGAACATAACCATCTTCATCTGAAACCCATAATGCTGTTGTGGTTGAAGGATTTGTATTTATGGAAGGATCTAAAGGATTTTGAAAGTTTTGATTATGACCATAAGGAAATGATCTCATAGTAAATAATGCTTCTTCAACACTATATTGACTTTGTAAATTATTTTGCCATGTTTTAACTTTCCAATAATATGTTTCTCCCCAATCTAATGGTTTTGGAATAGAATTATGACCATAAGAAATTTCTTGGAATGAATTATCATAAACTTTATCACTATCCCACATTCTTAAACCATTAAAATTATTTGAAGTATCAACTTTTATTCTATAATATGTTTGTAAACCACTTGGATCCCAACCAAATTCAGGATTAGGGTCAAATACTTCTGGAGGGTTTGTTAAGAATTCTGTTGTTAACATATCAGGAGCATTTATTGGAGCATTTATTAATATATTTCTTATAATTTCTATGTTTTCATTAATAGAACCATCATCCGAAGTTATATCATATACTGCTCTTACTTCTGCCAAACCAGGATCTAAATCATCTGATATTGGTGTTAAGAAAGAATAATCGTAAGTATATGAACTCTCTTCAGAATAATCTCTATTGCCTAAGAAAGTCCATAAAGAATCATCCTCATCTTTAATATAAAAATTTATATTAATACTTGTTACTGTTGTACCTGATGAGGATATTATAACACTTCCACTAAAATATAATTTTTCTCCATAAGAATATTCTCTTAGACCTGGATCTTCATTATAGTCTATAGGTGTATTCCAAACTACTTGAGTTATTCCAGAACCTTGAATAGCTTCGCTGTTTGCATAATTTATATTTGTAAATAATAAAATAAATGCAATTATAATTGTAAATATTTTTTTATTCATTTTAAGTTGGAGTTCCTTGACCAGTTTCATATCCTATATCTCCTGGATTTGGTGGCTCACATGTCCAAGAAAATTCTTGGGTTAAAATTTGAGCTTGTTGATTAAAATTAACATTATCTTCTTCTGTTCCTCCACCACAACCACCTCCAGATACTGTTGTTCTTATACTTCCATCAAAACTAGTTTTATCTGCAGGACCTACATACTTTGTTTCTACTTTTAATGTTGATGCAGCACTCATATAAGATATTGTGGATAAATATGTTGAACTTTCTCCAGGTACAACAATTCTATATGTTATTATTGGAGAACGTGTTTTTCCTGAAGCTGTTAAATAAGTTTCTATTAAATAAGAACCAGGTTCACTTATTGTAGAAGCGAATAGGGGATTATCTATTGGAACATCAAATAATACTTTATCATAAAATCCCCCCCTAAAATAAAAAGCTCTAGGAGAATCAATAATTTCTTCTGAAGGTTCTCTTTCTCCTAATTTTGTTATTTTATGTGCTCTATATGCAACTATTGCAGATTTTAATGGATTATACATATAAATTTCAACTTTTGCATTATCAAAAGGATTTATAATAGCTCCTTCTAATAAATCATATTTAAATTTGTTATTAACAATAACAGATGATTCATAAGGATTTAAATCCAAAGAATATAACATCTCCCCAGGCATTGTTACTTGTTTGTCCTGCCAACCAGATTCTAGAGTTCCTACAACTGCAACAACCCTTACTGCGTATAATCCTGAATTCATTAATGTAGGTGCAAGAGAATATGAAAATGATTTTGATGATGTTTCTCCTGCATTTAAATTAAAAGATTGATCATAAAGATATCTATGATAAAAAACTGTTTTTGATCTGTCTTTTCTTATTAAATAAATATTATAAGTTACACCTTGAAGATCATATTCTTCAGTATTTGTAATATCAAAACTACCTTGAATATTGCTTCCACCTGAAGTTACAGCTAAATTTGTTATATAAACTTCTGGAGGATTAGCAACTGATTGATAAGTTGAACCTCCTGGTGATGGAGCATCTCTTCCACTACCACCAGTTTCTTTTCCACCACTTATTGTTGATTCTTCAAGCCCCTCCTCCACTTCATCTAAAGGAGCTGAAAATATTGGAGAAGAAATTAGGATTAAAGAAATAATAATTGCAAATGAAAATAGATAAATTTTTTTAATATTGATTCACCTCTATATTTAATTGACTTAAGTTATTTATAAAGTTTTTTAAATTCTAGAAGTAAGGGTTTATAGGATATACTGGCTGGAATCCTGTTGGACAACAAATTAATTCTCCTGAAGTATCATAGTTTTCATTTGGCCAAGCAACATTACAATCAAATCCTCCCCCACTACCCCCACAATAACCTAATTCAATTGGAGGAGTTATTGGATTGTCACCTTCTACCCATGATGTATCTATTGGGCAACAATGGTTTTGATTATCTGCATCACAATCTAAACCTAAATCAGGCCAACAACAATCATCATCATTGGAACAAACATCTCCTTCTTCAGCAAAACATTCTCCGCCAATTGTTCCAAAATTACAACATATAGGATTATAATAAGGATTAGAACTACTACAAGATTCTATATGTGCATTAGTAATTCCATCTGATCTAACAACACAAATATGGTCCGGACTTATATCAGTACAGTCATTACTTAAAGAATAATATTGACAATTAAAATTTGAGCCTGAATTGTCATTTATACATAAATCATATTCATAATTATTTTGAGATGTGGCCTCAACATGAGCATTAGTAACTGACGATAATCTTAAAACTTCTTTATAGGGAGAAACACAACTATCTGAGTTGGTTGAAATTAAATTATCAGGACAACATACTTTTTGATAACCAGTTGTTGCTGAAAAACTTGCATGAGCATTTGTAGTTGAACTTGCATAAAGTATTTCAGAATCTCCAACATTACAATTAGTGTTTGTAAAATAACAATCTTCAGCATAAGCTAGACTAAAAGATAATATAAAAATAAAAAACAAAATAAAAAATTTCATTTAACCACCGACTCCTTCATCACCTGATGGCAACACAATTATGAAATCTCCATTTTCAGAATAAACTTCTATTTTATCGCTTCCACTACCCATATCAATTCCTTGTTGAGAGTATGTTTTTTGAGGTGTATATAATCCATATGTTGAAGATGATGATCCATAAATACCATATAAATTACCATAACCATATACTCCTGTATTTGTAGAAGAACCATAAACACCATAACAGCCAGAAGAACTACATGTTCCATATACTGCTCTTCCATTTGTTAATGTTGTAGATGCTTGAAGGGGATATTGACTTCCTTCTGATCTAATAAAATTACTTCCTGTAACATAAATTGAATTACAATTTCCTGTTAAAGAAGTGTCTACTGAACTACATAAATGTCCTGGGTTGTAGGGATCTGGTGGTATAACAGGTACATCTGCAGTAATTTTTTCTGTTTTTATTGCTAAAGCAAAAAATCCTATTATTAATATTATTAATATTATTTTTTTATTCATTTTATTACCTCCTTAATTTAAACATATAGGATCATTAGGGAAATTAATACAAAATTGATCCTCATTTTCTTCAAAATCTTGTTCTAAATTATCTTCATCCAAATTACTTCCTCCATTACATTGAGGATCATTAGGAAATTCTAAACAAAAATTAGTTTCTGGTTCTATTTGAGGTGGTGGATTTTCTTCTTGAGTTTTTAAAATATATACAAATGCAATTATGATTAATATGGTTATAATTATTATTACAAATAGCAAAGGTAATGCAGCTCTTTTATTTATATCGGTTATTTTTATTCACCTCTTTAAAGTCTAGCAGAATTTTCAACTAGACATGATTTTAATTTTAAATTTCCTTCATCATCAAATATTGCTATGTTTGTACTACCTGTTTTGATAATAAATTCTTTATTTGATGTTTGGGGTATATTACTAACATCTTCTTGTAAATTACCTTCTAAGTAAAGATTTCCATTTATATCTATATATGAAACTATATTTCCATTTAAATCTTGAATCTTAAATGAGTTTGAAGATGGCGTTGAATCTGAAGTTAAAATATTTTTTATTAACATTATACCATTTTTATCTATAGCAGCAACTCTGTTTCCGTTAGAATTTTTTATTATAAAATTAGGACCATTAAAATCGAAATTATTTTCATTACATATTATAGGATCTTCAGGTCCTATTACATTTATGTAATTACAAGATGCTGATTCTCCTGATAATTCATAATTTCCATAATATGTTTGTGTTATTGGTAGGAATGGTCCTGTGTGATTTGATTCTATTCCAAATTGATAAGTAATTCCAGAATCTTGTTCAAGTCCAAGACCAACCCAATTTTCTGCATCAAATTCAAATAAAATTCCAGAATCTAGTTCTATACAATCTGTTATTAATTGAACATTGAAGTTATAATCAATCCACGATTCTTCTTCTGTTAAAGCAAATGATAGAGGAATTAATAATAAAATTGTTGCTATTATTACTGTTAATGTTTTTTTCATTATAGATTCACTTGGACTAAATTATATATTTTTAATATTTCTTTATTTTTTAAATCTATTAAGGTTATATAACCTTTATTTTGATTATTAATTTCCACAACATAAAGTTGATCATTAATAGTTATATTTTCTGATAATGATTTGTAAGGTTCATTTATTGTGTTTGTTTCTTGTAATTTAGTTATTGTTAATTCTGAATTTTCTAATATTTCTTTTATATCTTTATTTGCGTTTAATATTTCTTTTATAGTTTCATCTTGTTCTTCTGTTTTACACGCTATTAATAACAGTGGAATGAAAAATAAAATAAATAATATTCTCATGGTGCTACAAATGTTATTGCTTCTTCATCAACATCCCCGAATGTAATTGTTCCTGGTGAAGATAAACCAGGTTTTACTGCAATATTTTGAGTTGAAGGTTCATCACAGGTTCCTCTTGTGTTACTTATACCGTTTAGTAAATCTTGATCTGACACTGTTTTAGCATTGCTTGTTGGTGTAGATGTACATTCCCCCCAACATGATTTTGGTAAAAGTCTAAAAGATGCTTCTGTGTCGTGTATGCAACATACTAATCCTGTTTGCAATTCTAATTTATAATTATCTCCTTGATTTAATGTAACTGGTCCTACATAATAATTATTAGTTAAACTACTGGAACTAATATATAATCCTGTTTGATCTACAATATTAGTAATATGGTTTGTGGAATGTAAAATATTATTACTAGAATCTTTAATATCTAATGTTATTGGTTTTTCAGGATAACCGACTAAAAACACACCACCTAAATTATGACCCATATTATAATTACAATTAGAACCTTCATATCCATAAGATCTTAATTCATCTACATGTAATTTAACCATTGTCGGATATGTATCTGCAGAAACAAAAGTAATAAAACCTAACATTAATATTAGGGAAATTATAATTATTTTTTTCATTGAATATCACCTCAAATTTTATAGTTTTTATAGTATTTTTACTTGTTTATAATATTTTTGTTTAGAAAAATAAAAGCCTTAACGAATCAAATATTAGAATTATTCCTAAAAATCAAATGATACCTAAGTATCAGCCTAAGTTGCTCTTCATTAAGGCCTAAAAAATAAATGCAAGTAATATTTTAAATTTTATGATTTTAAAAGATTTAAATATTTTTTGTTTCTATTTTAAGTATTATGGAAATAATAGAAGGACCTATTAGAAATATTGAAACATTGATTCCTTTAGTAGATAGTGAAAAAGGATTAATTGAACTTGAAAAGGGAGTTAAGTATCCTTTATTTTTAAATAGAGTTATTACTGGAGAACAGATTAATGACGTTATTGATCAGATTTCAGAAAGTATAGCTGAAAAATATGGAAGAAGTAGATTATTATTAGTTAATGTACCTGAAGGGGCAAACTTTTTTACTGGGGAAGTTAGAAAAAGATTAGAAAATAAGTTAGGTTCTAAGTTAACATTAGCATCATTAAGAGTTAATACTTATTCAGGAACTAAAGCTATTAAACAAGCCAATATTTTAAGAAGTGATTTTGTTTATGAAAATGGTGAAACTGTTGAGAGCTTTTCAAGTTATGATTCTGTTTTGGTTTTAGATGACATATGGGATACTGGGAAAACAATGGATTCTATTATGAAATTTTTAAGTGGTTTAAATTGTGGTGGAAATGGTTCTATGGGTGGTGATTCTACAGCATTACATTTTGTTTGTTTATTTGAAAAGAAAATTTTTGGTGATGATATTGCGGTTAATGGAAATTCTGGTGCTAGATTTTGTAATGGGATTTGGATTCCCAATAACTATGTTGTTGGAAACGGATTTGATTTGAAATTAGAAAGTGATGGAGTTCCTACAAAACATTTATTTAGAAAAGTTCCTGGTGTTTATACTTTTAATGAAGCGATTGAAGATAATTTATTAACAAGTTATAGGAATGATCCTACTTCTATATTAACACAATTACCTCCAGAATGGATAACAGATAGATAAAAAACATTTAAATAATACTAAATTTTAGTATTTTACATGTTAAAAACAGAGGTGTTCCATAAGAATTCTCTTAAATTTCAATCTTTAGAGAGAACTGACTTAAAAAAAGAAATTACTTGGATAAATTGTTTTAATCCTAAACAAGATGAATTAAAATTAATTAATAAAAAAACAGATATATCTATATTATCTTTAAAAAACTGTTTAGACCAATATGAAATTCCAAGGTTAGAAAAAACTAAAGATTATAATTTAATTATTCTAAAAGTACTTCATGATAAAAAACCAAAAACATTTGGAGTATTTTATTCTAAGAAATTTATTGTAACTATATCTTCAGATAATTTTGTTTTACAATTAAGTGAAGAGGAATTTAAACAAGGTTTAGAATATTGTGTTTATTTTTTAATTTCACATCTTATGAAAGAAGTTTCTCATAATTTGGAAGAAATTGAGGATGAATTGGATGATTTAGAAATTGTAGTTTTTAAGAATCATTCCGAACATATTGTTGGTAAATTATTTTCATTAAAAAAAGAATTATATTCTTTAAGAAAAGTTTTGCATTCTTATAGAGAAGTAGTTCCTAAAATGTCTACAAGTAAATACTTTACAAATTTACTTTTAGAAGTTAATCAATTATTAGAAAGAGATTCTTCTAATGAAAATAAGTTAACTTCTATTTTAGATATGCATATGTCTTCTGTTTCTAATACTTTGAATAAAACTATGAAATCTTTTACTGTTATGGCTTCTTTAGTTTTAATTCCCATGTTAATTTCTGGAATATATGGTATGAATGTATTATTACCTTTTGCTGAAAATCCTTATGCTTTTTTTATGGTTATTTTAATAATGGTTATAAGTATGGCATTAATGATAATTTATTTTAAATCAAAAAAATGGTTATGAAAAGAAAAGCACAATTAGCTATGGAATATGTTATGATAACTGGTTTTCTAATTTTTTTATTACTTGGAATTATATATGCTTATGGACAATTTACAGCACAGAATAAAGATATGGGTACATATTCTAAATCAGAATCTGTTTTATATGAAATAGCTAATGCTATTGATCAAGTTTATTTATATGGCGAAGGTTCTAAAGCTGTAATTGAAGTTAATATTCCTAGAGGTATTAATTCAATGTCTTCTGAAATTTTTTCTGGAGGTTCTGAATTAGCATTTAGTATAACAAATGATATGGGTGAAATAAGTGAAGTTGTAGTTGTGAGTGAAGCTGGAGAGATTAATATAAGTACTGGTTTTGAACAGAGTCCAATCACAAACTTTATAAGTTATGGAAATAAAAGGATATTAATTGAAAATAATGGTGATAATATTGGGGTGTCTGTAATTGAATAAAAAAAGAGGACAAGTATCTCAGGAATATTTAATTATTATGGGTGTAGTAGTTATAGCTTTTGTTATTGCTGCTGTTCTTTGGTCTGAATTTTCTTCTAGTAGTAAAGATACGGTTGTTGCAGCAAGAGCTGAAAAAATAACTGAAGAAATTGTAAAAACTGCACATTCTGTTTATTCCCAATCACCTGGAACAGAGTTAACAATTACTATTAAAGTTCCTACTAAAGTTAATTCGATTAGTTTTCAAGGTTATGATACTGGAGGGGAGGTTGTTGTTAATTTAACTAATGATCAAGATGAAACTTATGAAATAGCTAAAAGATCAAATGTTCCTTTAAGAGGTAGTGGAGATCTTGCTCCTATTGGTGATGATAATTATTTAGTTCCTGGTAAATATAAAGTTGTTTTAAAGAATATTGTATCTGATGTTTGTGTATTTGAAGAGGGAGGAACTTGTAATACTTGTGCTGGAATAAGAGTTTGTAATTTTAGATATGTATGTTCTCCAAACGAAGTAGATTCTGATGGAATTTGTCATAATGATTTATTAACAGATACTTGTGTAGATGAAAGTGGAACTGGTGGACAAGATTGTAGTGATTGGGATTGTTCATAATTTATGAAATTAAATTTTGTACTTATTGTTGTATTAATTCTTTTTTTGATTTTATTTAGTTTTAAATTGGAATTTTTTAATGAAGAATATTATGATGGTGATGTTAAATTAAATTTAATTAATTACTTTAAAGATAAAGAAAGTTTGAATCAAGAAAATTATA
Source organism: archaeon (assembly GCA_021107205.1). Classification (GTDB taxonomy): domain Archaea; phylum Nanobdellota; class Nanobdellia; order SCGC-AAA011-G17; family GW2011-AR20; genus JAIOTD01. The sequence goes on from JAIOTD010000012.1 coordinate 18,114, forward strand.
GTGAAGAAGAAGTTACACATTTGGGTGATGTTAAGAATTTAGTTAAGAAAGGATTAATTTTGTTTTATATTTTGTTAATTGTTTTAATTTTAAATTTAGTTTATTTAATGTTGAAAAAAGAGTTTTTAATTTTAGGAAATTCTTTATTTATTACAGGAATAATAACTATTGGTTTATTTTTAATTTTATTACTTTTTAATTTTAGTTTTTTGTTTACAATCTTCCATAAAATATTATTTACAAGCAATTATTTGTTTCCGAGTGATGCATTATTAATTAATTTATTCCCGCAAGAATTCTTTTATGATGTTTTTAAAAAAATAGCTTTAAATATTATAATAGGTTCTATATCTTTAATATTATTAGGTTTAGGAATAAAAAATGTTCGTGCATAATATTAATCCTGTTTTATTTAGTATATTTGGTTTAGAAGTAAGATATTATGGAATAATTTATGCTTTAGGTTTTCTAGTTGCTTTATTCTGGTTACAAAAAAATAGAAAAGAATTGAATTTAACAAAAGAAAATGTTTATGATTTTATTTTTTATTTAGCTGTCGGTGTTATTGTAGGGTCCAGATTATTTGAAGTATTTTACAATCCAAGTTATTTTTTAAGTAATTTTACAAATATACTAAAAATTTGGGATGGGGGTATGAGTTTTCACGGTGGTTTAATTGGAGCTATATTAGTAAGTTATTTTTATTCTAAGAAAAAAGGTATTAGATTTTATAAATTAGTAGATATTATGGTTATACCTGCTGCTTTTATGTTATTTTTGGGAAGAATTGCTAATTTTATTAACGGAGAATTGGTTGGTAAAATTACAAATGTTTCTTGGTGTGTTGAGTTTAAGGATTATGAAAATTGTAGACATCCAAGTCAGATATACGAAGCTTTTAAAAATTTAGTAATACTTTTTGTTTTATTATTTACAAAAACCAGAAAAAGTTTGAAGGAAGGTAGTTTATTTTGGTTATTTGTAACATTATATGGTTTGTTTAGATTTTTAATTGAGTTTTTGAAAGAACCAACAATAACTTATTTTGGAATTCCTCTGGGACAAGCATTAAGTTTTATTATGTTAATAATAGGAGGTTATATGTTATGGGAAAAAATCCGTTAAAAACAATTTTGAAATGTCCTGTTTGTAGAAGTTCTGATATAATATTGTATATGGGTGGGCAAATGGGACAATATGAATGTAAAAAATGTGGTTATGTTGGGGCTTTAATAATAGAAGAGGATATAACTAAAAAAAGAAAAGAAATTTAATTTCTAAAAATCCAACCGAGAATTCCTTTTTTCTTTGAATAAGTATTTACAAATTCTTGATTATTTTCAATGTCTTCTTCCAATTCATCTATGTGACTTTGTATTACTTCTTGAAATTCTTCTTGACTGTTTTCCCTAAGTTCTTTTAATTCCTCTTTTTTTAATTTTATTTGTTCTAAATATTCTTTCATAGATTCTTTGTCATCTTCAGAAACACCAGTTAACCATAATCTGAATCTTTGTCTTTTTTGAACTCTTTCTCTTAATACTTGTAATTTATCTTCTTTATCTTCTAAATGATTTGCTAAATTCATTATTCTATCTTTTTGTTCTTCATTGATTGCAGAATCTGCTAATTGTTTAAGAAATTCATGTCTTTCTTCTAATCTTATTTGTGCTACTTCTAGACCTCTTGGATGTGTTTCATCAGAAATATTTTGTATTCTTTCTTTAGCCCTTACTTTCATTTCTTTTAATAATTCTACTTTGTTTTTGTTGAATTCATAACTTAATTTATGTCTTTTATCTTCATTTGTTGTTTCATCATCTTCATTAAGTTCGTCTTCTTCATCCTCTATTTCATTATCAGCAAATGCTAAAGGCAACATTAACATAATTAATAATATAGATAATATTTTTTTCATGATTAATCCCTCCATATATTGTTATAAATTTTTAGCTTATAAATTTATTCATATCTTAATGCATCTACAGGTTTTAATTTAGAAGCTTGTTTTGCAGGTAATGCTCCTGATATCATTCCTATTATAATAGCAAAAAATAAACCAAATAATATTAAACCTAAATTAATTTTAATGCTTAATAAACCAAATCCTGCTTGATCTGCTATAAAACCTACTAATTTAGCTATTGCTGTTCCCAATATAACACCAAAAAATCCACCTATTAATCCTAAAAATGCAGATTCTATTAAAAAAAGAGATAATATATCTGAGTTTTTTGCACCTATAGATTTCATAATACCAATTTCTTTTGTTCTTTCTAAAACAGAAGTATACATGGAGTTCATTATGCCTACAGACCCTACTAATAATGAAATTGCTGCTATACCAACTAAAACAAATTGCATTATTCCCAATATACTGCTAATTTGTTCCATAATTTGTGTTGCTGTCATTACTTGGAAATTTTCATTACCTCTCGCTCTTTCTAATTTCCTTTCAATTTTTTCTTTTAGTGATTCAATATCTTGCCCAGGTTTTGCTTGAGCCATAATGAAATCTACTCTTTCTTGGTCATTATAGATATCTCTAAAATCATCTAATGTAATATAAAGAGAATTATCATCTCCTGAATTGCCTATTTCTTCAAAAACTCCAATAACTTTAAAATCCTCATCTCTGATTTTAATTTTATTTTTAATATTCACAGAATCTTCAAAAACATCTTTATTTGCAACTCTATAGCCTAGAATTACTGATGAACCATCTCCTCTTCTGAACATCCTTCCATCTTCAGTAGATATACCCATATCACCATACATATCAATATAATCTTCTGCAGGTAATGCTGCAACTGTAAGAAATTTTATTTCATCATGGAATTCTACTTGAGCAACACTTGTTGCCATTGGACTCACATATTTAAATTCAGACATAGACTCAAGAGTTCTAACATCATCCTGCGTTAAACCTTCAGCTTGAACCCCCATATTTTCAAAACCCTTAGGGGAAATAATAACACTATTAGCACCAAACAATTCAAATTGTTCTTCAATTGCGTTTTGTAAACCTTGAGAAATAGTTATTAAAGAAATTATTGCAGCAATTCCAATAACAACTCCAATAACTGTTAGCCAAGACCTTATTTTCCTATGACGTATATTATTAACTGAAAACTTTAGGTAATCCTTAATCATTTTTCTTTAAAGAAATTTTTAAATCTCTTAGGTAATTGTTTAAGATTTTTTGGTTGAAAGAATCTTATTATTTTTTTAATCCATCTTTTTAATACTGTTTTTAATGATTTACCAATATCTTTTTGTGTTCTCCATTCTTTATACCAAGAATATACAAATAATATTATAATAATATAAAATATAATATTGAATAAACCGCTTTTTGGTTGTGTTAGACCATATGCAACTGCTGCTCCTGTAGAATACATCGGTAAATTAACAGCCTCTATCTCTGAAAATTCTTCATTGTATGCATCTTTATAATCAATTTGAACTTTTATTGGAATCATTTTGGATTTTTTAGATTGAACTAAAAATTCTGCCGTTTCAAAATCATCAGGATCTAAATTACCTAAGTAAACTCTTGGTGTTCCTATAATTTTATAATCTTTTGAAGAAAGTAATTTTAAACTTACAAATTTCATATCTGCAGGACCAATATTAGAAATACTAATTATTACTTTTCCGGAACTTCCTTTTGTATAAACTTCTGTTTCTTCCATGTCAAGTTGATATTGAGGATTTCCATCTACTAATATTCCTATTGTATCATTCCTTGTAATTAAAGTATCTTTATCGTCGTAAAATGTAATATCTACTGGAATTTTATATGCTTTAGAATCTGCATCTGAATCTGCAATTATATTAAATGTTAATATGGAAGAATCTAATCCATCTAATCTTTGTATTTTTTGATATGTAGTTGTTTTTATTGGAGATATAGGAACATTAGTTAGATCTAATTTTACAGTTATATCCCTCATAATTGAATTTGAAGGATTTGTAAATGTAATTTGTAATTCTGAAGGTTTTCCTGCTTGAATTTTTTCAGGTTCGGTTGTTACTGAGGATATTGCTAATCTTGAATCTCTTGTTTGTACATCAATAGGTATTTCATGTATCGAAGGTAAGTAACCATCTTTTCCTTGAGCTTGAATTTTTAATTTATGTTCAGCTTCATTTGCATCTGATGCTACTTTAACTTTGAATTTAACTAAAACTCTTCCACCTATAGGTATTGAGGAGAATTTTTTCACAGGATCTTCACTTGGGTAAATCGAAAAAGGATATTCATCTATTAATTTAACAATCACATCTGTTGCTTCTGTTCTTCCTCTGTTAACAACTAAAACCCACGATTCAAAGAAATCTCCAGGTGTTACAGGATAAGGATTGTAACTTAAACTTTCTATTCTTAAACTAGCCCCCGAAGATATTTCATTGTGAAATTCTTGATCTATCTCATAACCATAAACTGTTAAGGGCATTAATAGTATAATTAGTAATATTAATATTTTTTTCATTTTATCACCTTCCCATCATGTAAATGTAATATTCTATCTGCATGTTTAGCTGATTTAGCATCATGCGTGATCATAACTATTGTTTTTTTCTTATTTTTATGAAGATTTCTTAATAATAATAAGATTTCTTCTGAAGTTTTGGAATCTAAGTTTCCTGTAGGTTCGTCTGCTAAAATAATTTCAGGATCATTTGCTAATGCTCTTGCGATTGCAACTCTTTGTTGTTGTCCTCCTGAAAGTTCTGTTGGTTTATGATTTACTCTATTTTCAAGGCCAACCATCTTTAATAAATCTAATGCTCTTTTTTTTCTTTTACTTTCTTCTACACCTTGGAATATCATTGGTAACTCTACATTTTCCAAAGCCGATATTGAATTTATTAAATTGAACGATTGAAATATGAAACCTATTTTTTTACCTCTTATTTGTGCTAAGTCTGATTCTTCTAAAGTTTCTATGTCAAATTCTCCTAAATGTATTGTTCCTTCTGTTGGAGTATCTAAACAGCCAACCGCATTTAATAAAGTGGATTTACCTGAACCACTTGGACCAAGAATTGCAACGAATTCCCCCTTTTTTATTTTTAAGTCAGCACCTCTTAATGCATGAACTTCTACATCTCCAACTTTATAAATCTTTTTCACTTTGTCTAAATTTAATATTGTTTTCATTTTTTATTGAATGCATTTAATGATTTTAAATATTCTATTACTGCTGTTCTTGATAGTTCTGATTCTTTTAATCCTATCTTTTTACAAACATCTTTAATTGTTTTATGTAGTTCGTCTTGAACTTTGTATTTAATATATGCCATATTTGTACCTTTTAATGTACTAATGAGGTACTAATTGGTATATAAATGTTTTGGTTTTAATTTTAAGAAACTCTTAAAAGTTAGATATTATTGGTTTTACTTAAGCGGGAGTGCCGGAGTGGTCAAACGGGATGCGCTCAAGACGCATTGGCTTAGTGCCTACGCAGGTTCGAACCCTGTCTCCCGCATATACCCTTAATTCTAATGCGGTGCTGGTTAGTTAACTAAAATAATTAAAAAATGAAAGGAGTGTAATTAACCATGGCACCAGATGATATATATGGAAGTAAAGCCAGATATGAAAAATTCATTAAAAATTTAACCAAGTTAACCAAGAAGCCAAAAGATGACGAATGTTTTTATTAAGGATGCACCAAAAAGGCATTTGGAAAAAATAATTTTGAATAACAATATAATTGAAATCAGCAAATTATATTATTCATATCTTAAAATTCTTGTTGAAGAATGGACTGGAATCATAAATACCTAAGGGGCTTTTTCTCGTTTCTCAAATCTAAATACTCTTCTGGATTTTTTCACTTCGTGAAAAATCGTTGCACTATCCTTCTGTCTTTTCTGCGAAAAGACTTAACTAACAGCGATTATAATCAATCGTCGTGTAGAATTATTAAAGGGGGTTGCCACCTTAAAAGGTTAAATATATATATATAAATACTTAGAACAGTATAATAATCAAGAATAAATTAAAACATGAATGCTCTAATATTGAAAAGCGTAGATAATTCGCGAGGTTTGTGACATAATGCCCAGATTAAAAAGAAATATAACATTATTTGAAGCTACAATGTATTGCCTATGTGTTATCATAGGTGCAGGTATTTATGTTCTGATAGGAATTGCTGCGGGAGAAGCTGGAAATGTGACTTGGCTGGCCTTTTTATTCGCAGCTTTGATAGCTGGATGCACCGGACTTAGTTATGCTGAATTATCCTCAAAAATGCCTTATGATGCTGCAGAGTATACTTATTCTAAAGAAGCATTTGAAAGTAAGAAATTTGCATTTGGAATTGGATGGTTCAAATTAATAACAGCAATAATCGCTGCAGCGGCTGTTTCTCTTGGGTTTGGAGGTTATTTTTCAGGACTATTTAGTGTAAGTCCATTGATAGGAGCAATCTTAATAGTTTTAGTAGCATTATTTTTTAATATCTATAGTGTAAAGAGCACACTGAAAATCAGTTCAATATTTGTTGGTATAACTATCCTTGGTTTGTTGTTGATAATTTTCACTGGCTTGGGGCATATTGGTTCTATTGATTATTTTGATTTTACTTTTGGGTGGGGTGGGCTGTTTACAGCAGCAGCACTGATATTTTTTGCATTCTTAGGATTTGAAGATGTTGCAAACTTAAGTGAAGAAACAAAGAATGCAAGAAAGGTTTTACCTAAAGCAATTATAATATCAATAATTGTTTCAACTATAATATATACTCTTGTTTCTCTGGTGTCAATAAGTGTTGTTCCATGGAATGAATTAGCTACTTCTGCATCCCCTTTAACGCAAGTAGCAGAAGTTACAATGGGATCATCTGGTTCTTTACTGATGTCAATTATGGCATTATTTGCAACGGGGAGTACAGTATTTGTTTTATTTTTTGCATACTCGAGAATGGTATTTGGAATGGCTGAGAAAGGTTCATTGCCTTTAGTTTTCATGAAAATCTCAAAAAAGAAAAGAATACCCTACGCTGCTTTAATTTGTGTAGTAATAATAACAATTTTATTCATATTATTACAAGATTTAAAATTTGTAGTTTCTCTTACAGATTTTGGAGCATTATTTGTGTTTATGACTGTAAATTTATCACTAATTGTTTTAAGATATAAAAAATCACATCTTCATGGACAATTTAAAGTTCCACTGAATATAGGAAAATTCCCAATTTTACCTGCAATCGGAGCTGTTTTTTCTTTGTACATGCTAACAAAATTAAATTGGATTGTAGCTATTTTAAGTTTGTTAATCTTTGTGATTGGAGTTGTTATTTTCAATTTATTTATAGAAAAGAAAACATCCCATTTTTAGTTAACTAACTCAAAAATAATCTTAAATTTAACAGAAAAATTAATAAATAAGTAACACTTAACTTAATTTATTGAGGATAAAACAACCACTCCGCATTAGAGTTGATGGTTTCTGCATGTCTCCCGCAAAATTTTAATTATATACTAAATAAATTATTGTAATAATTTTAATAATAATGAATACTTATGCAAAACGAAACATTTATATAATAGTTATGATTACATATTCATAACTAATGTAGGAGGTAAGTAAAATGCCTAGAGGAAATAAAACAGGTCCAAATGAACAAGGATCAAAAACTGGAAGAGGAATGGGATACTGTGCAGGTTTTAATATGCCTGGATTTATGAATAGTAGTTTAGGAAGAGGATTAGGTAGAGGCAGAGGATTTGCATGGAGGTCAAGAACTATGCCAGTACAACAAACACAGCAAATAGAAATTACAGAAAAACAATATCTTGAACAAGAATTAGAAGTTTTAAAACAAGAAATGAAAGAAATGGAAAAAAGATTAAAAGAATTAAAAAAGTAATATGGGGTAAAATATGGTAAGACCAAGAAGAATCAGAAGAATTTTTTTTCAGCCAGATGTAACTTATTTTAAACCAGCTGGAATTCCTATGACTCATTTAAAAGAAACTATCTTAAGTTTTGATGAATTGGAAGCAATAAGACTAATAGATTCTAAAGGAATGGAACAAAACAAAGCTGGAAAAAAAATGAAAATAAGTCAATCTACATTATCAAGATTACTTAAGGAAGGAAGAAAAAAATTAGCTGATGCTATAATTACAGGCCAAGCTATTAAAATTCAAGGAGGAAATTTTAAAATGGTTCAACAACCTCAAGGAAGAAAACTTGGTTTAGGAATAAGTAAAAGAGTTGGTGGTAAAGGAAGAATGGGGGAATTTGCAGCAGGTCCTAATGGAATGTGTGTATGTCCTAAATGTGGTTATAAAGAGCAACATCAAATAGGCATACCGTGTTACCAAAAGAAATGTCCTAAATGTGGAAGTTCTATGAAAAGATAGTAATTAATGGAGGTTAAAAAATGAAAATAGCAATAAGTTCAACAGGAAAAAGTTTAGATAATGAGGTAGATGCAAGATTTGGAAGATGTGCTTATTTTTTAATTGTGGAAATTGAAGATAAAAAAATGAAAGATATAAAATCAATTGAAAATACAGCAAAGACACAAGCAGGGGGAGCTGGAATTACAGCAGCTGAGATTGTTGCTAATGAAAAAGTAGAAGCTGTTATTACTGTAAATTCAGGACCAAGAGCCTTTGATGTTTTTAATCAATTTAATATTGAAGTATATCAAGGACAAGGAAAAATAAAAAATGTTATTCAAGATTTTATTGATGGAAAATTAAAAAAATTAACAGATGCTAATGGTCCACAACATATAGGGTTAAAATAAATAAAACAAAAATGAAAATAGCAGTTACAGGAGGAAAAGGAGGAACTGGTAAAAGCACAGTAGCAACTTCACTTGCAGTAGAATTCGCAAAAAATAAAAAAACAATGTTAGTTGACGCAGATGTTGAATGCCCTAATGACCATCTTTTACTTTCTGTAAAAAGAAAAAAATATAGTAATGTTTACCAACCAATCCCAAAATGGGATTTTAGCAAATGCACTAAATGCGGTAAATGTGCTTCTATTTGTAAACAAAATGCAATAGTTTTTGTTAAAGAAAAATATCCTGCTTTTGTGAAAGATGTTTGTATTGGTTGTAAAGCTTGTATGGTTGTTTGCCCAACTGGAGCAATTTCTATGTCAAAAAAACAAATTGGAACAATTTACACTGGAAAAAATTATAATGTGAATCTTGTTTTAGGAGAACTTAAATTAGGTGAATTAGCTTCAGGAGAAATTGTATCTTCTGTAAGAGAAAAATCAGATGAAATTAATAAAAAATTTGAATCTGAAATAATGATAATAGACTCTGCTGCTGGAATTGGATGTCCTGTTATTGCTTCTTTAGTTGGAACAGATTATATAGTTGCTGTAACTGAGCCTACCCCCTCAGCATTACATGATTTAAAAAGAGTATTATATTTGGCAAATTATTTCAAGATTAAACATGGAATTGTTATAAACAAATTTGATTTAGAAAAAAGTTTTTGTTCAAAAATAGAAAAATTTGCAAAAAAAAGTAATATTCCTATTATTGGAAAAATTCCTTACAAAAAAGATTTTGTTGATTCCACAATAAGAATGAAGCCTGTTGTTAAAATAAATCCTGAATATGGAAAATTATTTAAAAAAATAATAAAACAGATAAAATAGTAATATTTAAGTTAAGCTTTTTGTTCAATAGATAAAAAAAATGATAAATACGAATAAAAAATTTAGGTCAAAATTAATTTTAATTACAATTCTCTTAATTTTGAGTGTAAATATTACTTCTGTATCTGCTCAAAATAATAAAGATGAAATTTGTTCTGTTTATATAACAGGAATTGGTTGTCCAAATTGTGCAATTACAGATTTAAGTTTATTA